>NZ_JAKGUG010000015.1 GCF_021568855.1 Dethiosulfovibrio russensis
TTATGTCCCCTCTCTTTCTGAGACCTATGATACAGCAGCCTGTTCTTCACCTTAACCTAGCAACTTACTCGGTGGTCCATTTTTCCGGGTCCACTATAATTTTGTACTTCTATCAGTATTCATCCGTATGGTCCTCAAGTGTGATCTTGCCCAATGCCGCTTTGAAGAGCGTCGCCAGGAACTCCCGATCTTCCGGGGCCAGCCTGGTGGCGTTCTTTGCTACGTGGCGAAACCTCAGCACGATATCTGGGTCCTCTGCCGCTAGCATCTTGAGCAGGGTTTCTAGGTCCTCTTCACTCTGCCCCTTTTTCGGCTTCGATCCCATCCCCTGGATGTCGCCGTCCTTCTCCGCAAGGTATTTCCCATAGGCTTTTATGAGTTTGTTCTTTAAGGCGTCGTCTGCCTTTTCTTCGTGAATTTCCATCATCTCCAGGTCCTCCGCTGGTAGATGTATGAGGGCAGCCGCCTCCTCTATGGATAGGCCAGTTTGCTCTCTCATGGCTTGCAGGATCCCTATGGAGGCGCTTTTCTGCGTTGAAGATGGATCGTCGGTCTCTCCCATAAGGAATGCCGCAGATACTCCCAAAGCTTTGGCAAGAGACATCAAGTTTTGTCCTACTGGGGAATATCGATCTTTCTCCCAGTCTAGAACCGTAGTTTTTGTCACTCCCACTGTCTCTGCTAGTGTCTGCTGTGTCCACCCCTTTGATTTGCGTAGTCTTTTTATTTCATCTCCTCGAATCATTGTAATCCCCTCTCCACCGTGTCAAGTCCAGTGTACTTTTTTTAGCGATATAGTCAATAAAAGTCAGCCCAACCTTTTTGCTCTGGTGAGCTTGACTTTTGTCCTTGGTCAACATAAAATCCAAGTAGACCAGAACAAAGGGGGTGGTGAAAGATGTTTGGTAGCGTTATAAAATCCGCTAGAAAGGCTCAAAGAATGACTCAGGAGCAACTTGCAAGGAAGGTTGGGTGTACTAGGACTACTGTTTGTGATTGGGAAGGCGAAAAATATCCTCCGACCGATGTTCAGAAAATCGCTGCTCTGGAAAAGGGATTGGAGTTGCCCGCTTGCTCTCTCTATATGGAGCTGGCCGGGATCATGAAGGAGGAGGCTAGACCCCATGTGATTGTTCCACCTGATCTCAAAACCCTCCAGCGTCGTCTCTGCGACCTGATCGGAGCCATTGAAAAACTCCACTCTGAATGCGACACGCCGGAGGAGGTCATGAGACTGTTACTCGACGTCGGAGATAACGGCGAAATCAATCACCCGGAGAACAGAGCCTTTATCGACCTGCTGGAGACCCTAGCCCCTCTGGCCGGGGAAATCCTTCGGTCGATCAGGCGAGGCGAAAGGGTGGCTTCGTGAAGTGATGTGTACGAAAAGGAAAGCATGAAATAGCCGGGCAGAAGGGGACTTATTTTTATTTGAAGGAGGCGAGGATAAGTGGACGTTGTTGCGGTGGAAACTATCTTGGCGGAGCTTCATGAGACACGGCGAGAGCTCAGCGAAACTCGGCAGGAGGTCCAAGAGACCAGGCGTCTCTTGGAGAAATACCACAACCCTAATCGGTGGATATCGGTTAAGGAGGCGGCCGAAATAGCTGATGTCTCAGAGAGACAGATTTTCCGGTGTGTAAAAAGCGGAGAGATATTTTCGAGGAAATTCGGAGGCAGTCGAAGGGTATCATTCGCCAGCCTAGTTGCCTACACGGCTGAAAGGGCTGCGAAAGCGACCGCATAAGGAGGGGAGATCGTGTCAAAGAAAAAGCCGGTGCTCATTTCGGCCTACTCGAAACAGCGGCAGATGATGGCCAGCGATCGTAAAAAGGCCATGGAGGAAGCTAGAGAGAACCGAGTCAGGGCGGCGATGAACTGCCCGGTGGTGTTCCGCTTGTCGGTGTCTCAGGAGCTTGCGGAGCTAAGGGATCTTCTGGAGCTGGAACGTGCCAATCTGGATTATGCGGCTGGTCTGGTTGAGAAGTATCAAGACTCGTCGGCCCGAAACCGTTATCGCAGGACAGAGCTACAGGTGGCGACCCTGGAACGCAGGGTCAAATACGTAGAAAGGGCGGTGTGTTGAGATGACGCAGGACCTTATGAGGCAATTGGCAAGCAACGCCCATATCTCCATGGGAGACCAGAAACGGAGGGCAAGGACGCGAAGGGCAGTCCGAGTGGCAGAGGGATATATCACCGCCATGATCAGGCGGAGGCAGATCGAGAGCGCCAGGAGATGTTAGCCGTGGATAGAGATAAGGAGTTAGCGGATCTGCGTTTCGAGGTGGCGTTTCTGCGAGAGGCTTATATCCACGCCACAGTGGTGATACAGACCCTCATGGACGAGAGGGACTATCTGTATCAGGACCTTGGAGAGCTTGAAGCTCGCCTTGGTGGGGTCGTATCGGAGTCGGAGGCAGTGTGATGGTCGTCAGGCGGTGTGTCTATTGCAAGTGCCTTATTGATCCTCGGAAATATTACTATCTCGGGGCCAGATGTACCGACATCTGCCAGGAGTGTGGCGATAGGCTGAAAGCCGGTCTCTCACCTTTGGAGCCACAGCTTTACTTCGTGGATCTGGAGGACAGGGCAGATAAAAAGTGCCCACAAGGACAGGCGTCCCAGTGGGCGTGAGAGAAAAACAAGTTAGCGAATGGTCCAGGGAGCTGCAACTCCCTGGACCCCAAGTATATCACAGGAGGGGATCTTCATGGGACAAACGGCAACCAAACCGATCAAGCCGGAAAAGAGGGTCCTTCGTGTCGCCAGAGTGGAGCACCGCTGTGACTGGTGCGGAGGGTCCATCTTCCCCGACGAAAGGTACGTTTATATGGAGTTCTTTCTAAAAAGGCCTACGGTGCGCAAGTTCCACGAGGACTGCTTTAAGGCGATGGCCAAAGACCCAGCGGTAAAGAGCGGCAACTATCGCCGTAGGAACCAGCTCAGGGGCTGTACGGTAGAGGAGAGTCATGGGAGGTAAAGCCATGGAACGGAATATGGTCATAGACAATCGAAAATTCTGGTTTGCCAGGGTGGATATCTCCGTTCTGATGGATGAGGGGAAGGGGATAGACGCATACGCCAAGGCTACCTATGCGGTGCTGTGCGCCTACGCCGGATCTGATCGGGAGTGCTTCCCTAGTGCCGAAACTTTGGCGGCTAAGGTGGGCTGTAGCAGAGACAGGCTTTTTAAGAGCCTGAAAATTCTGGAGGATGCCGGTTGTATCTCTCGTCAGAGCCAAACCAATAAGTCGTTTCAGACGGTCAATAGGTATATCCTCAATGGCTCAAATCCTGTCGAAGGAGTACGCCAAACGGACACCGAGAGTCCGTCAGAAAGACTCCCGCAGTCCGTCTCACGGACCCCTGGTGTACGCCAGGCGGACCCCCGGTGTCCGTCAGACGGACACAGAACTAGAGACATAGAACTAGAACCAAAGAACCATAAAAACATAGTGGGCAAGTCCGCCGAGGAAACGGCGGAACTTCCCCTCGACCCTGTGCCTGGGGAGGCAATGCCCCAGACCCAACCAGGTGAGACACCACCACCTTGTCCCTACAGGGCAATAGCGGATCTGTGGGATAAGGCAATGGTCCCTCTAGGTAAACGAGGCGTCCGAATCCTTTCGGAGGCCAGACAGTCTGCACTCAGGGCCCGATGGAGGAGTCGAGGAGATAACCCCGAAGGGCCAGTGTGGCCGTGGGCTGATCTTGCCACCTGGGAGGCTTATTTTGGCTATGTGGCCGAAAGCAAGTTTCTCGTAGAAGGCCGATTTTGTGATTTTGACTGGGTAATAAAAAAGACTAACTGGATCAAGATCCGGGAGGGGAAATATCACCAGGAGGGAGACTGCCGATGATTCAGAGGGCTACGCTTGATATTCTTGGTCCACTCAAGGCCATGTTGACCCGTAACGGTATTCATGTCCAGGAGAAGTCAGAGTCCGAGAGGTGGGGCAGAGTAGAGGCTTTCATCCGGGATCGGTTTCGGTTTACCGGACCTGTGGGGAGAGAACTTTTCCCCAGGGAGCTTTCCGACTACGAGGTCCTGATTGATTGGGCTGGTCATTGTCGCAACTGCTCCAACCCGGCTCAGTGTCCCCACTACGGATATCAGGGCGAGATCCAGCTTAGGAACTATTGGATGGGCAGATATTTCCCCTCCGGGGTGTTCCTCCCTGAGTATTACGGTGGGAAATGCGGTGCTTACCTGGACGCCAAGAAAGAGAAGGACAAGCCCTCCGTAGCCACAAGCCCCACCGGCAACGGTTTCCGGTTTTGATCTATGCTCCCAGAGCTATACAACAGGGATCCCGATGAGGTCGTGGCCTGTCGGGCTCCCTGGCCTAAAAACGAGTGGGGTATGGGGTGCTCTCGGCGGCCTAATGGTTGTCGGGAGTGCCGCTATGCGGTGACCAGGGCTATGATGGAGGAAGAGAAGAGACCGAAGATCTGAGGAAGATAGTAGAGGGGGCATTCCATGAACCGAAGAGACGCTTTGATAGGGATCATAGAGCTACTTATCCGATTCCATCCTGAGGGGATTCCGATCCTCTTGGGGGACGTGGCACGTCCTTTGGGGCTGGGGTGGCTCCCTCTTCTGGAGGCGGCAAGGGGCGATGATGACCTGGGGGTCAAAATATGCAAGGATCCGTCTATATCTCAGTTGCTAGACCAGGTGGGGCAGGTGGACGAGATCGACAGGGTTCTGGAGGGGATAGGCTGGAAGAACGTCGTCGAGGCCACCAGAGCGGTGAGATCTTTTTCCCCTCTCGACTGGGATATGTTCGTGCTCCATCTGTCCTTTGTAACCGACTATTCTAGGCTCGGGGACAAGTCTCCCCTCCAGGCGATCGCCGATAAATGCGGTGTGTCTCCTAAGACGGTATCCCGTCGCCGTCAGGAGATCCCAGAACAGATAGCCCGATTGGCCTCAATGAGGTTTCAACAGGCCCTGCACTGGTGACGGGAAACGTGCCGGTTTTGTCCCCACTAACGACCTCACTAAGGGTGGCACTGTGTCCCTGATAAGGTAGGTGCTAATTTCTGTGGAGCTGGTAGAATGATAGCGTGGCAATAGAGATAAAGATGAGGCTGTTTAATAGATAGGGAATAAATTATCTTATTTTTATTTTTTCGTATAAGACCGAAGCTTCTTTTATCTTGTTTTGCATCTCCAAAGATTTTCCCTTAATATATTCAAAATTTGCAAGCCAATCTTTTTCCTTCTCAGACTTTTGTGCGAGATCATCAAGTTCTTCTATTTTTCCATGAATTTCTTCGAAGTTTATTGAAGATAAAAAAGTTAAATCCCATGTGTTTTTAGCTATTAATATGCTATTTTCAAGATTTTTTAACGCTATCTCTGTTTCAAGAAATAAATTTCTAGCTTCTTGTATGGCTATAAAATTATTTCGATATTTTTCTACTTCTTTAAATTTAATAAAAAAAGTTTGTGTTTTTATTGTTTCGCTTATTACGTTAAACAACATCTCTTTTTTTATAGGTAAAAAGGCAACTTCCCTTGAGATTTCGTTTGCTCGATTTGATATTTTAGCCTGACGGTACATTATGCAGAGTTGGATCACCAGTACTAATACGGTTAGCATCCCCACTATTGCTGTTATTGCGCCTTGGTTGTCATTCATGGCTTGAATAAAATTACCCCAAAAACCTGTAGGGGTATTATTTACAGCTAAAGAGAAACTCAGTGTTACGACATCACCGCTCACTGGCATGGACGTCACTTCCTCTCATAAGGTGTAGGTTCAAAGCCGTTAGGACGGCAAGAAGGGCCTGCAATGTGGGGTTGCCTTTATTGCTTAGGCTTCGATAGAGCTGTTCTCTGGACAGTCCGGTCTTTTTGGCTATTTCGCCCATGCCCTTGGATCTGGCGACCACGCCGAGAGCTTGGGCTATATAGCTCGGGTCGTTCGTATCGAAAGCATCTTCAAGGAAGATCTCTCTTGACTCTATGTCGTCAAGTTCTGCGGCGAAATCGTATTCATAAAGTTTTTCAGTCATATTGGTTCACCTCTAAAAGTAAGTCCCAGTGTATACGGATTTGAGGCTTTTTTGAGTCCAGATGGGTTTATACAGGCCTATCGTCGTGTGTGTTAGTGCATATCATGGTAAAATGGTATCCATACAGGTCCGTTTAAATACTACGAGTTTGGATATTATCCTTGAGGAGGTGGGGCTAGTGGCTCACAGTAAGTATCGTTTTATATCTGGTCTCATTGACGGGATCGCCTTATGTGGAGATCTCTCCGGGGCTGCTATGGCAGAAAAGGTTAATGAGCTTTTGCCTGATGCTTGGGCAGAGAGAGATGCTGAGAACATTGCGATAGATGCTAGGGCTGCTCTCGCAAGGTTTAAAAAAGAGCGCAGCTATGCCAGATGAAAATGACTTAAGGGAAATTGAAAAGGTAACGGAAGACGTTTTGGAAGAACACGTCGCAGATGGTTCTCTCTCTGCTACTGAGGCGTCTGCTATCAAAGGGGCTACAGCTCATATCGCTACCGAGATCATAATGAAGTCTTCTGTGCGGTTTTCGGGCCCCTTGCCTCCGCCTTCCGTTTTAGAAGAGTATGAGGCAGTCTGCCCCGGGTCTGCTCGAGATATCGTTGATATGATGAAAGAAGAAGGACGAACTAGGCGCTTTGCCGCAAAATGCTTAGCTGTTGCAGTCCCTTTGGGAATTCTCTTGGGTGGAGCCATCTGCTTATCGGGCTTTTATTGCTCGATTTTGCTTGCTAGAGAAGGGCTCGGTGGGAAAAGCATAGCAGCTATTTTTGCCGCTGTAGGCGTCGTCATAGCTTCAGTATGGAATAGTAACTCTCGTAAGTCAAAACCGAAAGAAGAAAATGATGATGACAAACCGGTTTAAACAATGATATCAAAAAATTGATGCCTCGGTCCTCAGGACCGGGGCTTTTTTCATGCCTTGGAACAGGAGGGTTTGGATATGTACGTTATCTGGTGTCGCAAAGAGGGGCGTGGCGGGTTGCGTGTCGGTGTCTCCGACGCCAGATACCCCATCCCCTATATGGCGGATCCCATCACCATCGTCGAGCCCTGCGATGTGCGCCTTATGAGGCGGTGGCTAGGGCGGAGGGTGAAGCGAGGCTGGAGCCTGGAGGAGCTTCGGAGGGCCTGCGAATGAAGGAGGAAGCAAGTTGAAGTACACCAGTCCTTTCAGGGGCAGACGGCAGATCAACCGGATAAAGCGGGCCATTTTGGATCGTTCCGGAAGGGCGAGCAGGGAGGCGGCTTTGAGGGATCACGCCCTGTTTGTCTTTGGTATCAACTCGGCCCTTAGGATCGGGGATCTGCTGTCCCTGTCCGTCGGGGATGTTTTGGCCGGTAAGGGCTGTCGTATCAGGATCGAGAGCGAGATAAGGGTCCAGGAGGGGAAGACCGGCAACGTCCGAACCTTCCCTCTGGTCGAGAAGATCCAGGAGGCCCTCAAGGATTATCTGAGGTTTCGGAAGGACAAGAGGGGCTTGAAGCCCTGGGAGCCTCTTTGGGCCTCGGTCCGTGGCAGGGATAGGGCTCGGGCCATATCGAGGATGCAGGTCTACCGGATGCTGAACGATGCCGTCGAGGTGGCCAACAGGGCGGCCCCTTCGGCGGAGAGGATCAACCTTAGGACCACCTCTATCGGCTGTCACTCCATGCGAAAGACCTTGGGCTATATGCTCTACTACGAGGGCGATTCTGTCCCTCTGGCGGATATCCAGACCATGTACGGCCATTCGTCGGAGAGGATCACCCTCCGGTATCTGGGGATCACCAAGGAGATCACCGACGCCCATTACAGGGCTTTGAACCTCTGATCTGACCCCTGATCTGGTGATTTATACAGCTTAACCGCTTGTCATGGATGTGAAATTTTAGTCTTGCTTTAACGACTGCTTTCTTGCCTTAGAGGCTCTAGGGTTAAACATCGTGGTTTTTGACCTCCATTAGCTCCAAAACGACGAGCAGGATTCAGTATTTGCAAGGGTTTGGAGATTCGGAGGGTAAATAATGAATGGCCCTTTTGGGAGCAAATTTAATCGTTTTTCCGATATGTTGGAGAAAGAGGGCCTTTTCGTGATTAATAAATCTCCGGCGGATGGGCCACGGAGCCTGTGTTGGTGGGCCTTCCGGTAATCGGTTGTTATAGGTGACTCCCTGCTATTGAGTTACGTATAAGGGTTGGGAAAAAGGGGCAGCTTTGGGCTTGTCGAAGAGGCGAAAAGCCTTTTGTCGCAAGGGCTGAGAGGTTACGGGTCCTTCCTGAGCCGGAGAGCCTCAGGGGTCGCTTTCAGCGCAGGTAAGATCTCGATTAAAATGTGATTTTGAAGTTAAATGTAAAACATCAAATATCAAGAAAACGGCGACATTAAACACCAAAACGGGGTGGAAACTGAAGTTCACTAGGGAGGTGATCGGCCTGGCAAAGCCCAACGTGAAGGTGGAGGGTGACGTCATTTTGCTGTCCACAAAACGATGTGCCGCTTTCTTTGGGGTTACGTCTAAGACCCTTCTGGAGTGGAAGCAGACCGGTTGTCCTCAGTCCGGCAGAGGATGGTGGAATCCTGAGGAGGTGTATCGGTGGAGGTGTGGTCTTGAGACCGAGCGATCCTCTTCCGAGGGCAGCGGCAGTTATCAGGCTATGAAGCTGAAGGCCGAGGCGGAGTATCGGGCGGCGAAGGCGGCTCAGGAGGAGATTCGCCTGGCGGTTTTGAAGGAGGAGTATATCCCCTTCGGTCAGGTTGAGGAGGCTTGGTCGGATCGGCTGACGGTGTGTCGAACGAATATGTTCGGCTGGGTCCATAATCTCCCTTCTCTGCTGGAGGGTATGTCCAGGGTGGAGATCCAAAAGACCCTGGAGGACGAGGTTCAGGCTCTGTGGGAGGGCTATTCCAGGGATGGCCCTTTTACCCCTGAGCCCGATTCAGATTCAAAGGAGGAGGAATAGCGGTGGTTATTCCCTGGACTAAAGGAGAGCTTGCGGCCTGTAAGCCACCGGAGAGGATCACCGTCAGCGAGTGGGCGGACCGGTATCGGGTTTTGACTCCCAGGCTGGCGGCTAAGCCGGGGCCTTGGCGCACGTCTTATATGCCCTACCTCAGAAAGATCATGGACACCTGGATCGATCCGGGGGTGGAAGAGATCGTTCTTTGCAAGGGTGCTCAGGCCGGGGCGTCGGAGGCGGCGAATAACTGCCTTGGCTACACGATCTGTCAGGACCCTGGGGCGGCTATGGTGGTCTATCCCACCGAGGATGTGGCTCAGTGGGCCAGCGAAAACCGGCTTCAGGACATGATAAAGACAAGCAACGTATTCAAGGGGATCTTTCGAGAGAGGGAGTCGGACAGGCTTGAGCTCCAGTTTAGGGGGATGTACGTCGCTTTGACCGGGGCCAATAGCCCTGCGTCTTTGGCTTCCAAGCCCGTCAGGTACGTTATCTTCGACGAGATCGACAAGTATCCCGCCTTCGCTGGACGAGAGGCCAACCCCTTGAAGCTGGGCAGGGAGCGAACGAAGACCTTCCGTAACAGGAAGCTGATGTATATCTCCACTCCGACTTTGGAGACCGGGAACATCTGGAGGATGCTACTGGGGTGCGATGTGGTGTACCGATACGAGGTGGCCTGTCCTCGATGCGGAGAACTCTTCCCTCTGTCTTTTAAGGATATCTGCTGGCCCAAGGAGATGACCGAGGCCCTCAGAGATGAAGAGGATATCACCGCAAGGCAGAGGATTATCTCTCAGGTTGAGGACAAGGCGTGGTATCGCTGTCCTCGATGTCAGTGTCACCTTGAGGACAAGCACAAGACCTTTATGCTCTCCACCGGCTGCTGGGTTCCCCAGGGAGGCAAGCCCGATAAGGTTCGTCGGGTGGGGTTCCACTGGAACTCTATCTATTCTCCTCAGGTGTCCTTTGGCTCTGTTGCCGCCGAGTTCCTTCGGTCGAAGGACAGTCCAGAGGACCTGATGAACTTCGTCAACTCCTGGTTGGCTGAGCCCTTCCGTGACTCGGTGGCCAAGGCGGAGCCTGAGAGGGTTATGGAGGCCGTTGGCACTCACGAGAGAGGCCTTGTTCCCGATGGGGCTGTGGCTATTACCGCCGGGGTGGATATCCAGAAGTCGGAGGCCTATTACGTGGTTCGTGCCTGGGGGCCTGGGCTTACGTCCTGGCTTATCGAGTATGGCCGGTTCGACACCTGGAACGAGACGGACCTGCAAGACGGTTTGAGGGCCCATATAGTGGAGCCGGTTTTCCGCTTCAGCGACGGCAGAGTCTGCCAGATCAACTACTGTCTGGTGGACTGTGGGTATAGGACCGATGAGGTTTACGACGCATGTGTGGTGTATGGGGACGTGCTTTGTCCCGTTAAGGGGTCCTCCAGGGCTATGGACAGCTACTACCGGAGGCATATGGTGGACCGGAAGGACCGAAAGAGCCAGGACGGCTTGGTTATGCTGGAGGCCAACACCTCTCTTTTGAAGGATTTTATCTTCGGCCGGATGGTTAAAGAGCCTGGCTCCCGTGGGTCGTGGTCCCTTTTCAGAGGGTGTCCTAGAGAGTATGCCGAGCAGATAGCTTCGGAGCATAAGGTTATGGTGAAGACCAAAAGCGGGGAGGTCAGGCACGAGTGGCGAAAGATCTCCGGCCATGGGGCAAACCACCTCCTGGACTGCGAGGTCTACGCCGCTTTGGCCGCCAGGATGATGAACCTTCACTATATGCCGACGGAGGAAGAGAGGGAGAGTCTGGGAAGGCCCCAGACGGAAGAGGAAAATTCCTGGTTGGATTCGGGCTCAGGAAAGGGCTGGTTTAGCTAGAGGAGGTGGATCGATGACCCCGAGGGAAGAGCTGGAGATGTACGAAAAGGCCCTCCAGGCGGTGTTGGAGGGCGGTCAGGCTGTGGACGATAACGGCCTGAAAGTGGAGAGGGCTAACCTGGCCAACCTCCAAAAGAGGATAAAAGAGCTTCGGAGTGTTTTGAGCATCGAGGACGGAGGAGGTAGTCGTGTCGTGGTTTGGTAAGGCGGGTTTCGCGCTGGACAGGGCTATCGGTATGGTGGCTCCCTCTGTGGCCCTTAGGAGGATGTCCGACAGGGAGAGGATGGAGTCTTTAGTCGCCAGTCGCAGCTACGACGCCGCCAGGCTGGACCGGTACGGCAGCGGCTGGACTCCGGTGAATCAGAGGCCAGACGAGACCGACAGGGTGTACAGAGACAGGATAAGGGCGAGGGCAAGGGATTTAGAGAGGAACAACGGCATAGCCCAAAGCGTCCTGCTTGCTCTGGAGCGTAACGTCATAGGCACAGGGCTAAGGCCTCAGGCTAAGGTTTTGGATAAATCGGGCTACGAGATGGACGACCTTAACAACCAGCTGGAGGCTCTTTGGGAGGTGTGGGCCAAGCCGGATAACTGCGACGTTACTGGCCACGACAGTTTCTATGGCCTTCAGCGGATGATGCTTCGCCGGATGGTGACCGACGGGGAGATCTTTACCATGATGGTGTCCACCGGGGAGTATCTGCCCCTACAGGTCCAGCTTGTGGAGGCCGACGCCCTGGCGACGTGGATCCCCGGCAAGAAGGATGTTCGGATAGTCTCCGGTGTCGAGGTGTCGCCAACCTGGAAGCCTGTAGGGTATTGGTTTTACAAAGACAATATTGACGGTATCCCAACCGAGGCAGTGAGGGTTCCGGCGGAGAGGGTGTTCCCTCTGTTTCTGAAGACCAGGCCTCAGGCGGTCAGGGGCATGAGCCAGTTTGCACACGTCATGGGCAACATAAAGGACTCGGGGGAGTATATGGACGCCGAGCTTATGGCGGCAAGGGTGGCGGCCTGTTTCGCCGCTTTCGTTAAGACCGGATCCGGTGGCCCTGCTTCTGTGGGCCGTAGCGGCATGATCCAGGATAGGTCCGGTCGGGATAAGCCGGTGACCAGGCTGGAGCCTGGGATTATAAACACCCTGCCCGAAGGGGCGGACGTAACTTTCGCAAACCCGACCCATCCCAACGCCGGAGCGTCGGACTTCGTTACCCTCCAGCAGAGATTGGTGGGGGCCGGTATGGGCCAAAGTTACGAGGCAGTGAGCCGGGACGTGAGCCAGACAAACTACAGCTCAGCCAGGGCGGCGGCTTTAGAGGACGAGGCTGGGTATAAGGTTTTGAGGCAGATTATCGTCGAGAAGGTTATGGAGCCGGTATGGAACTCCTTTGTGGCTTCCTGTGTCCTGTCGGGGAAGGTGACCATAAGGGACTATTTTTCTCAGCCTGAGGTCTATAACCGCTGTCGGTGGGTTCCTCCAGGCAGACAGTGGGTCGATCCCCTAAAGGAGGTGGTGGCCACCACAAAAGAGCTTTCCGCCGGCCTGACTACGTTGCAGGATGTCTGTGCCTCCAAGGGCAGGGATTGGCGAGAAGTGTTAGAGCAAAGGGGCCGGGAGATGGAATACTGGAAGAGTCTGGGGCTGGATGAGTCGGAAGGGGCGAAAGGGTGAGATTTTATGACTATTGGAAGCTACGGCAGGAGAGATCAACCCTCTGAGGGCGTTCGCTATCAGGAGATAGCGGGCTTTGAGGGACGGAAGGCGGAAGAGGGCTCCCGAACTGTGGAGCTCTCTTTTTCGTCGGAAAGCCCTGTCACCCGGTGTAATACGACGGAATATCTGTCCCATAGCCCTGGGGCGGCGGACTTTAAGCGGTTTGAGGAAATGGGAGTCCTCCTGTGGAACCATAGGTCCGACCAGCCTATAGGGGCCATAGAGAAGGTCTGGATCGACGAGGCCACCAGGAAGGGCAAGGCCCTGGTCCGGTTCGACGACGACGAGGAAAGCGATAAGGTGTATCGAAAGGTCCTGTCTGGATCTTTGAAGGGCGTTTCGGTGGGCTACAGGGTGAACAACTGGGAGGAAGTGAGGTCCGGCAACGTCTCAAGCGATGGCCGGTTTAACGGCCCCTGTTTTGTCGCCACCCGGTGGGAAGGGCTTGAGATTTCCATAGTATCCGTTCCGGCAGATTCCTCGGTGGGGATCGGTCGGAGCGCAGACGCAGAAGGAGGAGACGACGAAGTGAAAAGAAATGTGCCTTTGCCTGGTGATGGAACCAGGAGCGGAGCGGGGACGGGGCCGGAGGGCCAGGGCCAGCCGGAGAACCGGAGTCAGCCCCAGGGACAGCCGGAGGGACCGGCCAGCCCCGATGATTCGATCAGCAGGGCTATCAGGGAGGAGCGGGAGAGGGCTTCGGAGATCCAGCAGATGGCGAGGTCTTTTAGCCTGGACCTTGAGGAGTTCGTTAGGTCGGGGGCCAGCGTGGAGTCCGTGAGGGCGGAGGTTATCAAGAGGCTCCAGGCGGACAGGCAGCCTCTTAACGTCCCGGGGACTGTGACTAAAGACGAGAAGGAGAAGTTTCGTTCCGCCGCTGTGGATGCCCTCTGTCTTCGTGGTGGGGTAGATGTGAAAGACCCCGCTCCCGGTGCGGCGGATCTCCGGGGCTTCCGGCTTGAGAGGTTGGCGGAGGAGTGCCTTGTAAGAAACGGCGAGAGTCCGGGCTTTCATCCCATGGAGATGATAGGCCGTGCCCTCACCACCTCCGATCTGCCGGTTATCCTGGGCGATGTCGCCAGGGTTTCCCTGATGGACGGATGGGGCTTCCAGGAGGAGAGTTACCTTAAGTGGATGGACGACTCCGGTGTAGTCTCGGACTTTAAGGAGCATCGAGGGGCCAGGGCCGGAGAGGTTGACGATCTGCTCCCTATAACCGAGGACGGGGAGTACAAGGCAGGGTCTATGGGCGAGGAGTCGGAGGCCTGGAAGATAGGGACCTTCGGCAGGGTGTTTTCGATCTCCAGGCAGGCGATCATAAACGACGCCCTTGGAGTCTTGACCGACACGCCTAAGAAGATGGGCGAGGCCGCCAGACGTAAGGTCGCCGACGTGGGATATCAGGCCTTTTTGGATAACCCCAAGATGGGGGACAAGAAGGATCTGTTCTGTGCCGCCCACAACAACCTCCAGGCCGCCGCGGCTTTCAGCTTTACCGACTTCGAGGCCACCCTTGCCGCTTTGTCCACCATGGTTATGGCGATGAAGAGGCAGGCCGACCTCAGTGGCAAGAGGCGTCTGACGGTGGTCCCCAAGTTTCTCGTGGTTCCTGTGTCTCTGGAGCTGGCGGCGAGGCGGTTTTTGAAGCAGACCGAGACCCCCCTTTCGGTGGATACCGCGGCCAATAAGGCCACCGGAGGAGGATCTAACCCCTACGCCGGGGCCTTCGAGCTTGTATCAGACCCCAGGCTGGACGACGTGAGCGAGACCGCTTTCTACCTTGCCGCCGAGAAGGGCAAGACGGTAAAGCTGTTTTTCCTGAACGGGATAAAAGAGCCTTATCTGGAACAGCAGCAGGTCTGGAACGTGGACGGAACCAGCTACAAAGTGCGTATAGACGTAGGAGCCAAGGCCATGGACTGGCGTGGCTTTCAGAAGAACCCTGGGGCATAGGCTCCGGGGTTCTTTGATTTGAAGGGAGGAGAGAGACTATGAGGAGTTATGTCCAAAGCGGAAGCAGGATGGATTATTCCCCCGATGCCGATGTCTTTGTGGATCAGGTGGTGGTTTTAGGCGGTCGTATCGGGGTTGCGGTGACAGATATCCCCGCTGGGAAACTGGGAGCTTTGGCGGTTTCTGGGGTGTTTCAGCTTCCTGCGGTTACAGGGGAGGGCTTTTTGCCTGGGGAGGAGCTTTTCTGGGATGCCTCTGTGGGTAAGGTGACGAAGGACAAAACCGGTGACAAGCCCAGGGCCGGGTATGTCTTCGCCCCTAAGGCGGCCTCGGTTTCGACGGTGGATGTGAAGATAGACTGATGGCTTCCTTTCGGGATCACCTGGCTTCGGCCGCAGAGTCCCTAATGGCGGGAGATCTGGCGGAGACGGTCTTTTACAACGGCGTGGAGATCCGGGCCATAGTCAGGAGGGGCAGAAGTGCCCAAGACGGCACAGGCTTCAGCAGCGAGGGGTCTTCCACCGAGGGAACCATAAGGGTGAAGCTGTCGGACGTTACCCCAGAGGAAGGGGATATCGTAGAGATCTCCGGCGAGGGGTGGTCGGTGGTTCGGGAGATCTCCCGAACGGTGGCCACGGTGCTTCTGGAGGTCCGTACCGATAGATCGGTGTTTTGAGGAGGGATTGCCTTGTCGGTGAGTATTTCTTGGGAGGATATGGCAACTCCATGGGTTGAGGACGTTATAAAGGAGATGCCCGACATACGCCGAAGGGCCTTGAAGTCCCTGGGCTGGTGGATGCAGAAGGAGATAAGGGAGGGCATAAAAAGCGGTGCTCCCGGTGGCCGTCGCTATGCCCCTCTGGCGGGGTTGAGCAGGCGAAAGGTATCTGGCCGGTCTGCCATGAAAAAGGGGTCCGCCAAGGGGCAGATTCTGGGCAAGCTAGGCAAGGCTGTTGGGTATCAATATAAGGATGAGGATGGGTCGGTGTCGGTAGGGTGGCTTTCCAGGAGTGCGGTTTACTGGGGGTCGATCCACGAAAAAGGCAAGAAGATTCCGGTGACCGACAAGATGAGGCGGTTTTGGTGGAGTGGGGCCAGATACGGTAAGAGCAGAAAGAGGGGTGTAAAAAAGACCGGGGCGTTCCTCCGACGGAGCACCACGGAGATAAACATACCCGCCAGGCCTACTATAGATCCTATGAGGCAGGCCCTGGCCCCCAGGATCCCCGGCTATTTCGTCAAGAAGATCGACGGCTATATGGACGATAAGATGAAGAGTCCTCCGAAGAGAAAACATAAAGTGTATGGGAGTTGGTGGTAGCCCTATGAGGTTGACTCAGGTAATGATGGATGTGCGAGACATGATAGCCCGGTCCGATGAGGTCCGGGCTTTTTGTATGGAGAAGTTCGGGAAGCCTCCGACGATCATGGCGGGGTACAACGCCCGCCGTCCTCCGGTAGACGATGAGCTCCCGACGGTGATCCTTATCCCCGACAAGAGCGATTTCGATATGGGAGGCAAAGGAGAGCATAAGGTTGTTATGACCTGGGCTGTGTCCAACGGCTCAGTGGAGAGAGAGGACAACCTGGTCACCTTTCCGGGCTTCCTCCAGGTGGACGAGCTAGGGGAGCTTTTGATGGCCGCTTTGGAGCCTGTAGGGTCTCAGTATCGGATAACCTACACCGGCTACGATCTTCACAGCTCCGAGCAGGCCCCGGCCTTCGTCGGTGAGATCGAGCTGGCTATAGCTGAGTGGTGAGGGGAGTGGTTTAGATGGCAAACGTAAGAAATCCCAACGACATTATCCTGGGATCGGGAAAGATGTATCTCGACGGCGAGGACGTCGGTCAGCTTAAAGACGATCTGACCTTCGACCACGAGAAAGAGATGTACGAGCTTAAGGCCGGGTTCCCTGCGACGGTGGTACTGTCCGCCCTGACAGGGGAGTCTTTGAGCCTGGATTTCAACATGCTCGAGACGAACCTCGACGTTATCTGTCGGATTATGCCCGAGTATGCCCCCATTGCCGGGGGGTCCGGGACGGCCACCGCCACCGATGAGGTTGTAGCCCTGTTCGATTCGACCCATACCATGCTGGCAAAGGGAAGGGTCGATGGGAACGCCACGGTCACCACCGTATCGGGAACCGCCCTGACCGAGGGGACCGACTATTATCTGGACCGTCTGGAAGGCAAGATCTACAGGGTTCCATCCTCCTCGAAGGTCGCCGACGGAGAGGACGTTAAGGTCACATATACCTACAGGACCTACGAAAGCAAGGGCTTTGGCGTCGGTGGTGGGACATCTACGGACAAGACTTTCAGGGTGGACTTCTACCACAAGCGTCGGGATGGGCTGTATCGCCACATTCGGATCTGGAAGGGGAAGGTAAAGGGCAACTTCGCCATGGCTTTCAAAGAGGCTTCCGAGGCCCCTCTGGCGGTAAAGGTTACCGCTATTGCTGACAGCAGCAAGCCAGCGGGACAGCAGTTGATGACCGTCATGGACGTTCCGGCGGAGGCGGTTCCCGGAGGAGGCTGGTAATGGTCATTCGCCATTTTCCCGATCCTCCCAGGCTGGTTATAACCATAGGGGGGAAGGCTCACAGGCTGAAATACCTCACGAGGGCGGACGTCTCCGCCCTTGTGCTGGCTATAAAGGAGCTTTGCGAAGACAGGATACCCGACAGGAAAGAGGCGATGGAGGCCCTTTTGTCCGATAGAAAGGTTCTGGACCCCCTGCTGATGGACTGCTTTCCCACAGCGGAGTCCCTTCCTGCGGAGGATATGGAAGTTAAGGCCGGGCTTTTGGGCATTGTGTGGGAGGCAAACCAGGTGAGCGAGATCCTGGAGGATCTTAACCTCGATAGGTCCGGCGAGGGGGAGGAGGACGGCGATAACGATCCTCTGGGATGGCCTAAGTTCTGCCTCCACATGAGGCGAGCTTTCGGGATTGACGAAGATACCATGTTCCACCGCTGGACCTACTGGCAGTTCGTCGGCTTCTTAAAGGCCGCCCGTGAGGTCCTCTCCGGCGACGAAGGAGGTTATACCGATGCAAAGCCCACGACCGCCAAGAGAGGGACCATAGAGGACCTGGTAAGGAGCGGGGTCTCGGGTATGTAGTGTTGTCGATGCTTCGACGCTATCGTATAATGAGGCCTAGGAAGGGGGGAGAGTTCCATGGAGAGAAAAGCATCTTGTAGCCGACACACTGTTTTGGTTGCTGCGGAGCGTGTTCGCTCTGGGGCTTATCCTGTGTCTTGCCCTACTGTGAGGACGGAAAAAACGCAGGGGGAGATAGACAGGGCCTTTAGAGCTGCGTTCGAGGCTTTGAACCGTTCGGAAAGTGAATAGACGGCATGTCCAACAAGCAGTTCAATTTCATCTACGATAAGCTCGTAAAAGGTGAAAATGATATCCTTGGTCATATAGCCTATTCGATATATAAAAACCAAAAACGTGAGGAAATCGCTAAGATAAAGTTGAAAAACGGAGGCAAAGATGTCACCGACGAGGATCTAGTCCCGTTTGTCGAGTTATCTCAAAGGGATTCTCAGGTTAGGTTTTACAAGGATCGAGCGACGATGCTGGCTCAGCTTTTTCTTGATGAGGCTGTAGCCCAGGATCTGGAGGAAGCAAGGCGGAGGCAAGAGGCGGAATTCATCCGAAACCACAAGGATCATGGTTTTATGTACGGAGTTTGGCAGGGAGTTGCTGCCTCGGTGATCTTCGTGCTTGCCGGGTTTGCTTTCCTCATGGCTACCGGTGGATGGGCCAGGATTGGCAAAGCTCTAATTGAGATAGCGAAATGAAAGGCCCCTCATCCGAGGGGTCTTTTTTGTTGAGGGTAATATCTATCTCCCTGGGCTTTGTAGGGGGAAAACATCGTGAAGGTTTCTCTTGGCTTTAAAGATGGCGAAGGGAGTCTCTTTTACGAGTATATTTTGTGTCTTCAGAGGAGTAGTTGGGAACCTTCGGGAGACACATGACATCGAATTTTTGCATCTGGTTTTCGGAAAAGCTCCCTGCTTCGTAGAGCTCACGAGCTGTTTCGTGCATTTCTTCAAGAATACGGCTCATCGTGATGGACCTCCTTTGTTAGAACAATCCAATTTGACGGGATAAGCCCCTTTGAAAGTAGAAGGTTGCTAAACATATAAACGTATGATAAGCTCTTTGTGGAGGTGATAATTTGGGAAAGCGAAAATCATTTACCACGACGATTGACTCTGACATTCAGAAGCAATTCAAGTTGGCGTGCGTTGAGCGGGATGAAAAAATGAACGATGTTTTGGAACGATTCATGATTTACTACGTTGAGGAAAATAAGAAACCCGAATAACAGCGTCCGCCAAGACAATACTGTTATTCGGGCCCAACAGCAAGGGACAAGCCCTCACATGGACTAATTGTACCATGTCGATGGCTCCCTGTCCCTATGGACGTAAGGGGGCTTTTTTTATGCTCGAAATTAAGGAAAAAGCAGGGAATACGGATATTCAAGGCAGGGAATTGATAAAAAGGGCCGTAGATGATGTTTTTGAATATAGATCGTCGGGGTTGCGTGATCTGCCTAAAAATGTCGATAAAACTACTTTCTACGGCTGGGTCGTGTATTTCGCATGGCTTTACGTGAATCGAATGGAGGCCTTAGGAGATTCCGCCGATATGTCGAAAATCGTTGCCATTATGGAAAGAAACGACGAGAAAGGCGAGATGAGGTCCGCTTTCGATTTTTTTCGTGCCGCAGAGGGACGAAGGGAGGTAGAAGATATGATAGACGTGTTGGAGGCTAACCCCGTAGCTGGTGATTCTGATGTGACGTTGTTCGAGTTCGAGCAGAAGCCCGTAAGGGTTGTCTTCATAGACGGTAACCCCTGGTGGATGGCTAAGGATGTTTGTGATGTGCTAGGACTTGCTAATCCCAATAGCACATTAGCCCTTCTGGACGAGGACGAAAAGAGCACCATCCACAGTATGGAGGGTGGGCCTGATCGGGTCATCATCAACGAACCCGGTCTTTACTCCCTTATCCTCAGATCCAGGAAGCCCGATGCCAAACGATTCAAACGCTGGCTTACCCACGAGCTTCTGCCGACCATAAGAAAGACCGGTAGCTATGCCCTTCCGGGAAGCAAGCTATCGAAGAACGATAAAAAAGAGGAGTTATCCAGAAAACGCTTAGAGGTTATGGAGCGTAACGCAAACTGCCGAATGGCTCAGATGATCCTGAAGGGTATAGAGACCTTTAAGGATGTAATGACAAGCGAATCCAAAACAGTGTTCATGGCTAAATACGGTGAGTTGGTTGCGGAGACCGACATGAGCCACCTTCTACCGAAATCCACCGAGGCCATGTATTCAGCTACGGACATAGGAAAAGAGTGTGGAGTGTCGGCCCAGGTCATAGGTAAAGTGGCCACCTCTCACGATCTAAAGAGCCCTATGGGGAAGGCCGGAGATTACGGCTATTGGATAAGGAGCAAGTCCCGTTATTCCAGCAAAGAGGTGATGACTTTCGTCTATAACGAGAGAGGGCGAGATTGGTTCCTGAATCACTTCGGTGTTGCTGTGGTCGTAGAGGTTGACTAATACTGACAAAGGCCGTCCTTCGGGGCGGCTTTTTTTATTCCCCTGGAGGTGATGTTTTGTCTAAGCGAGACGTTCAGATCAACGTAGGGGCCAAGGTGGATCAGGCTGTGAGTTCATTCAACCGTCTCCAGAAGACCCTGTATCTGAACGGTCGTCGCCTGGAGGGCTATGGAGAGACCATCGGCAAGGTCTTTGATCCTGCTATGAAGGGTCTGTTAGCTGTTGGGGCCACCGCCAAGGTAGCGGCGACCGGCGTCGGCATAGCCGCTTTTTCGGTTGCCCAGGAGCTTGAGGAGGCCATGGCGATAGTGGCCAAAAAAACTGGGGAGAGCGGAGAAGCCCTGAAAGGCTATGAGGAAATAGTCAGGAAGCTATTCCGTGAAAATCCGGTAGAGGGATATGGTCAGGTGGCTGAGGCTTTGGCAGCTGTCAGAGTGGCCAGCGGTGCGACCGGGGCGGACTTGGAGAAACTCACTCAGCACTACATATCTTTAGCGGAGGTTACTGGGTCAGATCTTAGTAGCTCCATACTCTTGGGCTCCAGGCTCTTCGGGGACTGGTCGATCTCTACGGAGCATCAGACCGAGGCGTTAGATGCGTTGTTCGTGGCGTCTAGGTCGACAGGAACCTCCATCGAGGGGCTGGCCGAGAAGGCGGTTACATACGGGACAAAATTCAGGTTGCTAGGTTTCTCTCTGGAGGAGACTTTAGGGCTGCTGGGCAAGTGGGAGAAGGAGGGAGTTAGCACCGAAAAGGCCCTGTCCGGTCTCGGCCAGGCTATCACCAACATGACTAAAGGCGGCGTTCGAGACCTGGGGCAGGGATGGCGAGATCTCACCGAGAGTATCAAAAACGCCTCGACCGAGGGAGAAGCCATAAACAAGGCCGTGAAGTATTTCGGGGCCGACGCTGGCCCAGATATGGCGGCGGCGATAAGGGAAAACCGCTTCGAGCTTGGTGGCTTGGTAGAGGTCCTGTCAAAGGCTTCAGGGGCCATTTTGAAGGCTGATGAAGATACGTCTACACTTGGGAAGGCTCTCAAAGAGCTCAAAAATACGGCAACGGACAAGCTGTTGGAGCCCCTCGGCGACGAGGTTTCTCGATATGTCGCCCATGTCGCTAAGTTGTTGGAGGTCCTTGTCGAGTGGGCAGATAAAAACCAGATCCTTAAGGGGTCGGTGGACGCTTTCTTTGAGGGGTTTGGCTTAGGAAAGGTGCAAGTGGAAGAGTTTAAAGATGCGCTAGAGAGGATTGACGTAGCCTCCATCACCGATCAGTGCGAAACTTTCGGCAGAATGCTCAAAGCGATTTACCAATCACTTAATGCTATAGCCGAAGCGATTCCCTGGGAATTTTTGATAGATCATGCTGATAGTTTAACTAAAATCATTATATACGGGTGGGCAGCAGGTAAGGTCATGGCGATAGCAGGGGGGATTTTAACGCTATCGAAGTCCTTCAAAGGATTGGCCGATTCTATGAATCTGTTCGCTACAGCTCAAGCTGCGCTCGAAGGAAGCACGATTTTGAGCTGGATCATGGGAGGCGGAGCTGGGGTATCTACATTCGGCAAGATGTTGAAGACGGCGGGGACTGCCGGGGCTTCTGGCTGGGCCATGCTGGGCGGAGCTGTGACCGCTGCGATAGCGGCTATTCTTTCCTATCCCGACGCTATAGATGACGTCAATTACTCCATCGAGGACATGACTGCGGCAATGGAAGGCAATGAGGAGGCCCTGGAAAGACTGCCTGATAAGGTGAAAGAGTGGCTTATCCAGACCGGTCAGATCAAAAAGAGTGTTGAGGATATCAAGGACATGAAGGAAGAGCTGAAGGGGTTGAACGAGGAAGGATTTTCAAACCCTGATGATCTTCTGAGGGAATGGGGCAAGAAGCAGGCAGAGTTGGCCCAGAGACAACTTTCCAAGGTGGCTCTTTCTGTGAGTGACCTACAGGAAAGGATTAAAGACTTCAGAGAGCAGGGCAAGGACGCCATGGAACTTTTCGGCGTCTCTGCTTTGGAGGCAGACGAGATTATCCGAGATTCTGTCATGAAGGTGGCCGAGGATCTCCGCAAGTCCCTTGCAGACGAGAGCCCCTATATGGCGACGGCTTTTGTGAACGCCATGGAGAAGATGGGCCTTGACGGTGGGGATGCCCTCATGACCTCTATTGCCAGAGCCATGGGAAAGAAGAAAGATCTCCCCATAAAGACCCTTACAGGGGCTATTCAGGAGGGATTCGTTAAGGGTGCGGCCCTTACAGAGGCCATGAAGCTCATTCAAAAAAAGACGGACGAGCTCGTCAAAAAAACCGGAGATCAGATAGAAAAAGAATATGCCGGTATGAAATTCAGCTCCGCCTTGATGGGAGATCTGAAAGCCTACCACGCCAAGCTGGAGCTTTCCAACCTGGGGGTTCAAAGCAAGATGCCGAATTTCTCCGGCAAGGGCGGATTCGGCGGGACGGTCAACAAGGTTTCCGCCCCTATATCGATACAGATAGGCACGGTCAACGTAAAACGTCCGGAGGATGCGGACAAGACCGGTCGGGAGATCGGCCGGGGGATAGTCAAGTCCTTCGATCTGGGGTACTGAGGAGGGTGGTCCCATGAGCTACGACCCGGTGGCCAACTACGAACTTACGGATATAGAGGAGATCCCCCACGGCGAGATGGTGGTCACAGCCTCGGGGGAGACTGTTTTCGTCCGTCGCCCCGGCGGCAGGGTCCGTTTCAGGGCCACCTTTCAGGGGCATTTTTCCTCTCACCCTGCGGGGTTTTTCACGGTGGGCGAGGTCTTCTCCCATCAGGGAATAGAATACATGGTGGAGCAGATAAAACTGTCGGGGCTTCACCGGATAAAGGCAGTCGACGGGGAGTTTTTCGACGGTCGGTCCTACGAGATACAGGCTTTGTCCACCAGGGCCTACGATGGAAGCCTGGATATAGACGAACCTATGGCGGGGGAGTAATCCATGGATAGCGTATGGACAAGTCTGCATATTAGCGGCGGGGAACCGCCTCTCTGCCTGGCTGTCAGCCTGAACGGAGAGCCAGAGACGGCGGTGGCCAACGTTACGAGGCAGGAGACCCACGATGTTTTGACCCTGGAGGTGGAGCCCCGGACTATTCTGTTGTATCTGGAGACTTTGCAGGTCGTCAGGGTCGGCTTGTGTCGTCCGGCGTTTCGATTCGGATCTCTCACGAATGCCGGTAAGCTGACCAGATTGGACGTGTCCTTTAGGGGGCTACGATCGGAGGATATGCAGGTTTTTCGTCCACTCCGCTGGATGTTGTGGCCAGTGGAGGCGGACGCCAGCGTATCGCCTCGGTGGGTGGTGGACCGTCCGGTATTCGGAGAGACCGGACGACTCTGCGACTGGGAGGACCTTTTCGTATCTGGGGCCATGAGATGGACCTCGGAACTCTCCGCCGTCCTTTCCAGAGGCGAGGCGGCGTCGGTGGATCTCTCGGGTGTCCCTGCCTGGGTGTCGGGGCTTCCGGCGTCGGCCCACATGATAAGGCCCTGGGCGGATGTGAACGGTGTGGCTCGGACTACCAGAGAGATTCCGGTGTCGGTACATCCATCTGGCGGAGTGGTCTACGGATGGGTCGGATATCTGCCGATGTGGTCGGTTTTCCTGCCGGTCGAGGGCTCCTCCGGCGGAGATCCCATGATAGCGGTGACATCGAGGACCAGGCGGTCGGACGTCGCCGAGGCGGAAGTCGTTTTGGAGGTGAAGTAGTGCGGGAAATACAGGCCCCGGCCCTGCCGGATGGATATGTGGAGTTTTCCTATAGAAGAGAATTACGGGCCCTCATAGGGACATGGCAGGGAAAGGTACTGTTGCCTGCGGGGAGCCCTCTGGAGCTTGGTGGATCTTGGACGGTCCCGGAGATCATGGAAAACGGGCTGGTGTCCCGGGCGGATAAACTGGGGGACGCCGAGGACGGACGGGTGTTGTGGTCTCTATCCGGTTATGATGCGGGGTTCCGGCTCATGAAAAGCCCTATGTTGCCTCACCAGATAAAAGGATCCAGTCTCGGAGATGTCTTGTCCGAGCTGGCGGAGGGGTGCGGGTTGAAAGCGGACGTAACTCTGGACAGAGACGTCCCGGTGGACGCCCGACACCTGGTTTCGGGCCAGACGGCGGCGAACGCCGTTTTGGATCTCGCCACCCTCGGGGGGGCCGTAGCCTACATGGTTCAGGACGGAACCCTGAAAGTAGCTCCGCCCCGGCCTTGTAAAACCTATCCCTGCAAGGGGTTGAACCTGGACGACGTACAGGCCCGGGATCTGGATCTCGACGGGTATGCCTCCGGCGTGGTGGTTATCCTGGGACGCCGGGGAGACTCTTCCGGTTCGGTAGACGAAGACGGTCCCGGAGGCGGCTATTATGGGACGACTCCCTCCGGATCGTTGAAGCGGGTCTCGAAGCGAGGGACCACCTCTTTGCCGGGGGGAACCTTGTCTTGGAAATATACCCTCTTCTCCCCTATAAACGTGGTCGAATCCTACGAGGCGAGCTTGTTTCTTCCCGGAGCCGGTATCAGAAAAAGTATCGTGTCGAACTACTCCTACGACGTGGAGTCCTCCGTGTTAAGGGTAGGCGACCAGGAACAGCGGCTGTGGAGATTCTGTCTCGTCGAGGCCGGAAGTATCGAGGATACCGCCGTCGATGCGGTCTATTACGATCATGCCACGGGCGGATTGTCCACCGAGACGGTCGAGCACGTCATGGAATACCAGGTGAGACGATCCTACGACATGGACAAAACCCACATATTGAAGGAAGTAGTGGAGATCAATTCGTATGATCCCGACAGGCGAAGAAACGACGTACCCTACACTCACAAGACCGAACGGGCCTGGACGTGGGACGACGATCACGGATACAGAGGACTCACCGAGAGGGAATGGAGCTATGAGGAAAGAGACGTCGGAGAGGCGGACCTGGTGACGGGATCGGACGGGAACCCTCTTACCTGGGTGGGGAGCGACGGCCAGACCAGGTACATACAGCTTCCGGCCTATCAGACCACCACGATGATAAAGAGAGAGCGGCAGAGACAGATAGACGAGGTTTTCGACGACGACGGTAAATGCGTCACCCGTATAGAGAGGACGACCGACGATAACGGGCTGGCGGATATGCTGGAGAGAGGGCTTTTCGGCGACCTTTACGACCCTGCGAACTCCAGGGCCGGGGAGGCCCTGGCTCAGATGAAAACGCTACTGCAAGACGGCTCCATGAGGATAATTCAGGTTCCAGGAGGATCCTCCATCTCGGAGGAGGTCGGAACGCTGTCTCAGCCCGGAAGGAGATACAGGAAAAAGACGTCGGGCGAGGACGGTGGAAACCGCTATATCGACGGGATCTGGTCGGAAGAGACCTGCCCGTTTTTGTGTAGCGACGGAACCTGCGGGGTCGTAGAGTCTCCTTCGGCGGTCTCCGCTCCCGAGACGTCGAGGCCGAAGCCTTCGGGATGGGACGGAAGCGGCGTCGAGACGGTAGACGGGCCGGTCCACTCGACGGGGATCTCCGAGTCGGATTCGGAGGATTACATCGAAGGTGATCCCTGCGGCTATCTGGATAACGGAAAAACTCCGGGGTACGAAAGGTGTTCCAGGTACAAGGCTTTCCGCCATCTGGCGGGGTCTACCTCCGGAACCTCTCCGGTGTCTCCGGCGGTGGGAATGTCCGGAGGAGGAAGTATCTGGACGGAGAAGGAGCTGTACATAGATGAGTATCTCTCGGAGGATCGAGCCAGGTCGATAGCCCAGACCATCGCAGACAATATCCTGTCGGTCAAGAAGGTAAGCAGGGGGATAGTGGAAACGGTCACGGTACCCCTGGATATGAGGGTTCATCCGGACGGAGGGGTGATGGCGGTGGAACACAGTTTCGATAAGCTACAAACCTCCATATCCTTCCGGCCTTCGGACACCACTCCGCCGGAGTATCTGATGTTGCTCAACTCCGGGTCCACCGCCGCCAACGTCTACGCCAGGGAGAGCATCGGCAAGGGCAGAAGCGCCTTCGGGCGGGTGGTGGACGTCCGGCCGGACAGGGCTCTGGTCATACTGGGCGGTCGTCCGGTCAGCTGTACCTCCTCCATACGGATCAAGAGAGGAGACAACGCCCTGGTCTTTCTTCCTCCCGGGAGCGTCTCCAGCGGCGTGATTCAGGCGGTGATGAAATGACGAAAGCGAGAGTCTACACGGGGCCGGTCGGGCGGTTGTCCGGCCATGTGTTGGGCAGGGTTCCCTTCGCCGTACCGGAGACGGTTAAAATCCGTCTCCTCGATAGGGAGGCCGGGAAGCCGGACGAATCCGGAGAATTGATCGAGGTATCGGGGGACGGGCGGATCTGGCTTTTCGAGAGCGGTGTATATATATGGAATATATGGAATCGAGAAGAGGGGGTAGGCGAGGGCCTGTCCCCTCTTTCTTTATGCGACGAGGCGGTCCTGTCTGGGTACGACTGGGCTCTGGTCTCCGGCGGTCTGGTCGTGGACGGGGCTTTCGTCTCCGTGGAGATGCCCTGCCCGATGCCCGACGCCGATAACTCCGGCTGGTGGCTGGACCGGTGCGACGATAGCGACACGGCTCCGTTCGTTCCATCTCTTTCCTCTGTTGAGTCGGCTTTTTTCGGCCGGTGGTGCTATACGTCTTTGAGTTTGACCTACAGATGGGAGCGGGAGGAGTACCGCAAACTTCGAGAGGCGGCAGACAACTCCAAAGGTCTGGAACGGGCGGCTCTTGCCGCCAGGCTGGAGGAAGTGGAGCGGTTCGAGATCGGAGATATTGCCGGTCCCTCCGGGGTCTACGGCGTAACCTGGTACGACTGCGACCCCGCCATGGAAACCGAGATGACAGAGCCTTCCTCCGGTGGGCTGTGGCTGGACGGTGGCGTCTTGTATGGGGCCGGGAGCAAGTCGGCTGGGAGGGCCCTGCTGGTGCCTACTTCCTTCGACTCCGACGGCACCTGTCTGGGGTTGTCGGTGGTCCATAACGGAGAGCTCCAAGGGCAAGAACCGGGACAGGTTATCCCGGTACGAGGCGGAGCTGTCCATGTAGCGGCGGGAGAGGGGGATCCTAGGGGTCGACTGTT
>NZ_JAKGUG010000016.1 GCF_021568855.1 Dethiosulfovibrio russensis
ATTATGTCCCCTCTCTTTCTGAGACCTATGATACAGCAGCCTGTTCTTCACCTTAACCTAGCAACTTACTCGGTGGTCCATTTTTCCGGGTCCACTATACATCCTCCGTAAAATCATCCCACCTAGAACCTCCGCCACCCTGACGTATTTTCGAGCGGGGCTCTATCAAGACAATCTTACGAAGAGGCTGTGTTTTTAGACATACTCTTAATCCCGTAAAAAGCGAGGGGGATTCCCCTCGCTTTTTTTTCGTATCTAGGGGTTATACTATACCGTAGTGATTTTCACTCCTACACTATTAAGGAGGGTTTTAAATGAGCTCTTTCGACACGTCCGTACTCTACGAAGATGGTAACCACCGATACCTCCACCTAGGCTGGGAGGAAAAAGAAGAGAAAAGCATCGTCCAGACCAACCAGTACATGATAATCCACAACGGCGAGGTCGTTCTGATGGATCCCGGCGGAGCCCACGTGTTTCCCAGAGTCCTGGCCAACGTGGCGGAGATAGTGGACATCGGTTCGGTGAGCCAGATATTCTACTCCCATCAGGACCCCGACGTATCCTCCGGAATAACCCTGTGGCTCTCCATAGCGGAAAAAGCCAAGGCCCATATCTCGGAACTCTGGACAAGGTTCCTACCCCACTTCGGCATCTACGAGACGAGCCGGATAGTAGCCATACCGGACAGAGGAGGCAATATTACGTTGAAGGACGGAACGAAGCTGCCCTGCATCCCAGCCCACTTCCTCCACTCAACCGGTCAGTTTTCCCTCTACGACCCCACGTCGAGGATACTCTTCTCCGGAGACATAGGCGCGGCGGTGTTCCCCGAGGGAAAAAGGTACCCCGCAGTGGAGAACTTCGACGACCACCTCAAGTACATGGAGGGATTCCACAAACGCTATATGGCCTCCAACTCGGCCTGCCGCCGCTGGGTCGACGCGGTCTCCAAACTGAAGGTGGACGCCATCGCCCCTCAACACGGAGCGGTTATAAAGGGCGACGACGTGGACAGATTCTTGAACTGGTTCGGGAACCTGAAATGCGGTGTCGACATCATGGATCAGCTCTTCCGATAGGGAGGCCCCGGTATGGACAAAAGGGAAAGAGAGCTGATAGCCAGACTGTCGTCGGCCTACTTCGGGAACACTCTGATGAACTCCTTCATGGACCAGCTGGACGAGGCACTGGTAAGACGGGTCAACAACGTCCAGGGAGAGCTTTCCGACATATCCAACGACTTTCAGAAGCTCGATACCATGCTGGCCGACACAGTGGAGGAATTTCATAAAAGCAGCACTCACGCCAGGGAGAACGTCGAGTCGATAGGCAAGATGAACCAGGAACTGGAGGAGGAACTTCACCGTTCCGGCACGGACATAGAGAACATGAGCTCCGACGTGAACAAGACGGTTGAGACCACCTACGAGACCTTAAACGGTTTCCTGGAGGTGGAGAAGATATCCGAGGAGATCACCAGGATAGCGAAACAGACCAACCTGCTGGCCCTCAACGCCTCCATAGAGGCGGCCAGAGCGGGGGAACACGGCAGGGGATTCAGCGTCGTAGCAGAGGAGGTCCAGAAGCTGTCGGTCCAGACCAAGGAGGCGTCGGACAAGATAACCGACAGGGTCTCCGAGATTTCCGGATCGGTCAAAGACGCC
The DNA here is from genome assembly GCF_021568855.1 of Dethiosulfovibrio russensis. Lineage (NCBI taxonomy): Bacteria > Thermotogati > Synergistota > Synergistia > Synergistales > Dethiosulfovibrionaceae > Dethiosulfovibrio > Dethiosulfovibrio russensis. The sequence continues at coordinate 1,668 of NZ_JAKGUG010000016.1, forward strand.
ATGGACAACGTACGCCGGGTAAGCGAGATGTTCGACGTGGTGAGAAACTCTCTGTCCAGCTTTATGTCCTTCCTGGAGGAAAACAGGTCCTTCATGGACGACATCACAGTGATGCTGGACGGATCGGGAGAGAAGATGTCCGAGGGATCCAGGGAGATAGCCCACTCCGTGGGGGTGATGAAAGAGGCCATAGACCGCTTCGACGCCATGGCGGCCATAATATCCTCCATAGTCAGGGCCCAGAAGAACCTTCAGGACCTTCGGCTCTGACCATGGTCAAGAATAAGCTCATATTTTTGCTTGCCCTGGCATCGCTCTTATTCTCATTTTCCCATAAAGCCTCGGCAATCGACTACGCCCTGCCTCTGGCTCCGCCGGAGAGACATTCTCCAAGGCAGACCATGGCTTCCTTCGCCACCAACATAAACATGGCATACAGATTGATCAAAGAGGCAAACAAAGAGAACGACGCCGCAGAAGCCGTCTTCTTCAACACCCCGGGAGCACTGGCGAAAGCGGAAGAAGCCTCTATATACTTCAAGAAGGCGATAGAATGCCTGGACCTGAGGGACACGCCCAGTGTCTACAGAAACAAGATAGGAAGCGAAAGAGCCCTTCAACTGAAAGAGATAATGGACCGGGTGCCAATTCCGGCCTCGAGGGATATACCCGGAACGAGCGACCTCATAACCGACGAAGGACATATGGAAACATGGAGAATCCCTGGGACGGAGATAAGGCTTAGACGTCTGGACTCGGGAGAGGAAAAAGGATACTACCTTTTCTCTTCCGAAAGCCTCAAGGAAATATCCGACTTCTACGAGGCGGTACAGAACATGCCATACAGAGACGACCCTCTGTCCACCCCGGGATTTTGGGATTGGTACAACGACTCTCCGGGACATCTCCTCCCTCCGAGATGGGCTTTCCTGCTCCCCAAGTGGTCCATGGTAACGGTGGAAAGCAACACCATATGGCAGTGGATGGCCCTGTTTATCCTCATAGGGATAACCCTATTGGCGATATCTTTGGCCATGGGCTTCTTCAGAAACAAGTCTCTCAAAAACGAATCGGACTTCAAAAAAGGGGTTTTGAAGCTCTGCTTTACCGTGACCTCCATAGCCATAGCCGCAGCCAGCCGTTACCTGATAAAAGACGTCATAAACCTAAGCGGATCGGTGGCGTTGCTGTTCTCAGTAGGAACTCTGAGCGCTTTCATCTGGATTTTCGGAGCGTGGACCCTGTTCGGAGCGTGTTCTCTCGTAGCCGACATAGTGATAATGTCTCCCAAAGTAGATCCTAACAGCGTGGACGCCAGCCTTCTTCGAACCGTATCCCGATTGATCGGTATCTTCGCCGCCCTATCTCTGTTGACCTACGGGGCATCCCAGCTGGGCATACCTCTGGCATCGGTCATCACCGGACTGGGAGTCGCCGGTTTGGCTATATCCCTGGCGGCCAAGCCGACCATAGAGAACATCATAGGAGGAATCTCTCTCTTCGCGGACAAACCGGTCAAGGTGGGAGATTTCTGTCAGTTCGGGGATAACAGCGGAACGGTGGTAGAGATAGGCATAAGATCAACCAGGCTGAGGCTGGTCGACAGGACCATTCTGTCAGTACCTAACGCCGACTTTTCCCAGCTCCACATGATGAATCTTAGCCGTAGAGATAGGCTGCTGTTCGAGACCACCGTAGGGTTGAGATACGAGACCTCCATGGACCAGCTACGATGGACTATAACGAAGATAAAGGAGATGCTTCTGTCCCATCCCAAGGTACACCACGGCGCACCGGTGAGGGTTCGCTTCTCCGGATTCGGCGCCTATTCGCTCGACGTAGTCGTCAGAGCCTTTATACAGACCAGAGACTGGGAGACATTTTTGGCTATCAAGGAAGACCTTCTCTTCCGAATGGCGGAGATAGTCGACTCCTCCGGATCGGGATTCGCCTTCCCCTCCAACACCGCCTATCTTGCGGAGGATACCCCTCCTGACAAGGATAGAGGAGCTCGAGCGGAAAAGGAGGTAGAGGAATGGAGGAAATCGGGGAAGCTCCCTTTCCCCAATCCGTCTCCTGACCTCATGAAAGAAATCAGGAACTCCTTGGACTACCCTCCTCGAGGGTCTTTCGAGGCCGACCGCGATTGAGTTTGTCCAGGGAGATGGCCCAGTACAGCTGGCTCATCTCCCTGAAGTCTCTGACATCGACATGGAAAATGGAAGCCAGCTTCTCCAGCCTGTAGTTCACGGTAGAGCGATGGAGGTGCAGAGACCGGGACGCTTCGGCCACGTTGAAACCGCTCTCACACCATGCCGTCAGGGTATCGCGCAGTTCCTCCGTGTCACCTCTTCCCTCCAGAGGCGACAGCTCCCTCTCGGACATGGACTCCGTCAACGAACGGGGAGAAAAGAACAAAAGCTCCTCCACCCTGTAGTCCTTTATCGGATAGAAACGGACGCCCGGAGCCACCTTTCTGCCGATCCTGAGAGCCAGCCGAGCCTCCCTACATGATCGGGCAAGCTCCTCTATACCCATGGCTCCGCTGCCTATCCCCACTGCCGACTCTATCCCCATGGACGAAAGAGACTTCCTGACTCCATTCCAGATCTCGCCGATCCTTTCCGACAAACCCGCCCCAAGTTTCCCCGACAGAGGGAGAAAGACCACGTAGAGATCCATCTTCATGGCGGCCATGAGGCTCCTGGGACCTCCCATGGCGTCTCTAAGACGGGCCAACACGGGATCCCTGTAGACTCCTCCTCCGTTGGAATCCCTCGACCTGACGGTCTCCACCGACAAGGCGACGTATTCGGAGGAGCGATCGTATCCGAAATGCTCCGCCCTGTTCAGAAGCAGCTCCGGATCGCTGACCTTGGAGTTCAGCAGAAAAACGTCGGAGACCAACGCCTGGAGATTTCTCTCCCTCTCCATTACCTCCCTCTGCATGATCCTCTCCCTGAGATAGAGCTCGGCCTGACGCTTCACCACCAGGGCGAAGGGGGTGACCTTTTCGGGATCACCGGTTATCGCCACGGTGCCTATTACCCGGCCGTCGGGCCCGACCATGGGATAGGTAACCCCCGGCCTGGTCCCTCTGAGCCTCTGGGAGACCTCCTCGGTATCCACGCTTCCCCTCCCCGTCTCGGCGGCTATCCTGGACGACTCGTTCAGGGTTCCGAAACCTCTGTCGGGGTCGCTGCAACCGATTATCACTCCCTTCACGTCGGTGATAAGGACATCGTAACCTATGACCTCCGAGATGGACTTGGCAAGCTCCTGAGCTATAGGTTCCAGCAAAACGATCGCTCCTTTCGTCAAAATGACGGAAGACGCCCTGTATATAGGGCGTTAGTTGATTCAAAATACCGAAGTCTTTTCGACAGAGGAAAGATAGAATGGGGCTAAGATACAGAATATCTCGTTCCCTAAGGAGGAACTCGTCGTGAGACACGGTGTGATGTTATCCGCTCTGGCCGGCGCGCTAATGCCAGCTTTGATCCTGGCGGGCCCAGTCATATCCCTTTTCGGAATCGCCGTTTTCGGCATGGTGGCCGCCATAGGCTCGAAAGATCTTCGAAGCACCCTGGCAGGCTGTCTGATTCTATCCCTCTCCGGGATTCTCGTGATGTACAGCCCGGTGTTCGTGGAGGAGATGGCCTCTCAGGCCTCGTCCCTCTACCTGGGAGGGCTGGTATTCTTCTCCTCCGGATCCTTCGGAGCCATGAGAACCCTTTTCAGGATAGAATCCCGGGAGATCCACGACGCCGATATCAACGTTCCCTTCGATACGTCCCTGGAGAACCTACACCAGGTAGCCTAGGGACGTCGGCGCCCCTCGCCGTATATATCGTCTCAATATATTCTCTGCCGCAAGAGGCCCTGTGCATATGCACAGGGCCTCTTGCGTATAAAATCAGAAAGACACCTTATCCCTACCGGCATCCTTGGCCCTGTAGAGAGCCTCGTCCGCTAGGGCGATTAGACCGTCCATAGTCATTCCCTGCCGATATTCGGCCAATCCCATGGAAACGGTAAGCTCCACCTGATCGTCGTCCAGTTTGAGGGGGCGATCTCCGATCCTCTCCCTGATTCGATCGAGTATCCTATACCCCTCCTGCAACGAGGCCCCGGGAAGTATCATAACGAACTCCTCTCCTCCGTAGCGCCCCACCACATCGTAAGGTCTGAGCTCCCGGCAGAGGATCTTCGCTATAAAACGGAGAACACGGTCTCCCGCCAGGTGGCCGTAGGTATCGTTTACCCTCTTGAAGTGATCCAGGTCCAACAACCCCAGACTAAGAGAGGTCCTCTCTCGATCCGACCTGGCCATCTCCCCTGAGAGTCTCTCGAACAGAGCGTGACGATTAAGGAGTTTGGTCAGCTGATCGTGGTTGGCGAAAAATGCCAGTTTCTCCTGAAGCTCCAGAATCCTCTTTGCCACTGAAAGCCTCATCCTCAACTCCTGGGAATCGAATGGCTTGACCACGTAATCGTCGGCCCCGGCCTCAAGACCTCTTATTACGTCCTCCTTTTCGCTCTGCACGGTCAAGAGGACTATATACTGATATTTTCCGTTCATCCGGTTTCTCTCCCGAACGAGACGACATATCTCCGTCCCCTCCAGTCCCGGCATAAGCCAGTCTATTACCGCCAAATAGGGGGCTTCCTCACCGGAGAGGACCTTCCAGGCCTCCTCTCCGTCGGAGACCACTACCGGATCGTATCCCCATTTTTTCAGCAACGATTCCAACATCACCCTGGTGGTCATGTCGTCCTCGGCTACCAGAATCCTCATAGCTCTTCACCCCCGCAGAAAAAATTCTCGAAATCCTCCATCTCAAGGACAAGCTCATCCATAAGATCGTTCAACAGCTCTCCATCCTCCGATTCCGCCGCCGTCTGGATCCTACCGCCTACGATCTTCAACCCCCAGGCCCCTGCTCCGGCCGCCGCCCCCTTCAAGGCATGTCCGTCCATTCGGACCTTACGAAAATCCCTATCCTCGACGGAGGTCCTTATTTTCTCCGCTATTTTAGCCAGGTCGCTCCTAAAGGTCTTCACCACCAGCTTCGCTATGACCCTATCGCCGCCCATTCGCTCCACCAGACCGGTCATATCGAGAATGTATCTGCCCGGAAGGGGGTCACCAGGTTCTGCCGGCTCCACGTCTCTCAAAGATTCGGCCAGATCCTCTCGGGTTACCGGCTTCGGAAGATACCCGGACATTCCCTCCGCCAGATACCTCTCTCTGTCTTCCTTCATGACGTTTGCGGTGAGGGCTATTACTGGAATATCCCGGTCCAGGACAGGACCTCCTCTTTCCCTTATGATCGCCGTCGCCTCCAGGCCGTCCATCCCGGGCATCTGTATATCCATAAACACCCCGTCGAAGTGCCTCTCGGAAAGGGCCCTGATCGCCTCCCTGCCGGAGGAGACCGCAGTCACATAGTGCCCCATATCCCTGAGCATAGCCTCTATAACCACCCTGTTTGTGTTGCTATCCTCCACGACCAGGAGAGATAGAGGACGGAGAGGGCCTCTCTCTACATCCTCTTCGACGTAAGCCACAGGTGGCTCGCAAAGATCCATCTCTACGTCTAGGGAAAAAGTCGACCCCCTGCCCCTTTCGCTCTCGACGGAGAAATCCCCGCCCATAGCTCTCACGATCTTACGTGAGATGGCAAGCCCCAAGCCGGTACCGCCGTATTTTCTGCTCGTCGATCCGTCAGCCTGGGAGAACGGCTTGAAAAGCCTCGGAACGGCCTCCTTCGAGATCCCTATTCCGGTATCGGACACGGAAAAAGACAGAGTCAACTTATCCCCGTAGGATGGGAGGCTTTTAACCGTAAGGGAGACTCGTCCTGAGGACGTGAACTTGACGGCGTTGCCCAGAAGGTTGGACAAGACCTGCCTCAGCCTGATGGGATCTCCAGTTATCCAACGAGGTATATCCTTGGAAAGATCCAAGCTGAAGTCCAGCCCCTTCCGTTTTGCCTCGGAACGATAGGAGCCCTCCAACGCCTCCAGAAGCTCGAAAAGATCGAAGGGAGCCTCGTCCAGATCGAGAAACCCCGCCCCCATCTTGGACAGATCCAGAATATCGTTTATCAGTGCCAGAAGGGCGTGTCCCTCGTCTTTTATCACGTCCAGAGCCCGGTCCATCTCGGCGGGAGACTTTCCTCTGACTATCGCGGCGGTGCCGAGAATAGCGTTGAGAGGAGTTCTTATCTCGTGGCTGACGTTTGCCAGAAAACGGTCCTTCGCCTGATTAGCCTCGGCGAGCTGGGCCTCCGACTCCTGAAGTCGAGATACCTTGCCTCTGAGCTCGTCGTTCAGATCGTTGATCATCCTGTATAGCCTGCTATTCTTTATCACCCCGGCGGCAGCCCCGAGAACGACCGTTACGAAGGCCAGGGATATGTCCATTACCCGCCCCGGATCTCCCTCTATACAGGCCATCATGATACCCAACGGCTCGTCCTGGGCTGTCAGAGAGTGTATAAGCAGAGGAGTTCCATCCGAGGAAGTCATCATCATGGGCTTATTCCTGCCTAAGGCCCAGGCCACTGTGCCGTCCTCCACCAGAATGGTCCGTTCCGACTCGAAGAAATCGGCCGATTCTGGAGGATCACACCACTCACGGGAAAAGTCCAATCCATCCTCGGATATCAGGAAAAAGGCGATCTCGCCGACGTCTATCAGCGAACGGATTCTGGAGGCCACGCTCTCGAGCACGTCGGATACATCGCCGGATTGACCAAGGGTAACCGGGACGTTCAGAGAATCCACCGCATCGTCCAACACCCGGCGAGCTCTCTCCCTTTCCGAATTAATCAGCGAAATTCGCTCCTCCAGCTCTCTTATCCTCTCTTCCATGATCCCACCTCAGGCGATGAAAAATATTCGAAGTATCTCTTCGATCTGCCTCTCCGCCTGATCGAAGACGGAGCGGAGCTCCTCCTTGTGTATCCCGGTCAACTCCCACAGTTCCTCGTCCAGAGTAGGAAGATAAAAGGTTCCGCTCGAGCCTATCTTCATGGCGTTGGCCATCCAATCGGCGATCCACAGAAGGGAGGTCTCCTCTGGATTCTCCGACGACAGTGGCTCGTGGTGCCACGAAGCCATACCGAGGATAGGTTCCGGTATCCGCCAACTCTCGAGAAGTCGGAAAGTGACCTGACCGTGGTCGAAGCCTACGAGCCTTCTCTCCACCTCCGCCAATGGAAGACGGAAAAAGCGCGATACCCCCAGACCATGGGACATATGGGAGGGAAACCTTACGTAAAGTATGGCTCGACCGACGTCATGGAGCAATCCGGCCAGGAAGAAGTGGTCGTCTCTGCGGATCTTCCTTCGACTCGCCAACACCCTGGCCAGAACGCCACAGGTAACAGAGTGTTTCCAGAAAGACCTCATATCCACGTAGGACGACGGAATGTGATCGAAGGCGCTCATGGTGGAGACAGCCAAGGCCAGAGAGGACAGCTCCTTTATGCCCACTATGGCGACTGCCCTGGAGATGGACCTTATAGGGGTGGGGAAACCGTAGAAAGCGCTGTTCACGAGTCTAAGCAGTCGGAGAGACAGGTTGGGGTCGGTGCCCACGACTCTGGCTATGGACGTCGCAGAGCTGACCGGAGACTGAATCACCTCCCGGATTTTAAAGTATATGTCCGGCAGAGAACCCAGAGGGACGTCCCCCCCGATTATCTCGGAAAGACGAGGCTTATCGACAGGAAGCCCCTCCCTGGACGGAAGCTCCTCCGGCCTTCTATGATCGGTCATATCGGAAAGCCCGTCCGAATCCTCCTCTTCTATCAGCCGGGCGCACCTCTCCCTGCACAGATGAAAAATCTCCGAGCAGGGCCCGCCATCTTGATGGGAGGGAAAGAAGCTTCGAACTATGGAGTCGCTTCTGTCCATGGTCTCCATAAGAGATCTCTCATTGGAGAGAAGCTCTTCCTGATCCAGTCCCTCCACGTCGGCAAAGGCTATTCCCCAGACCTTCATCATCGATATATGCTTTTCCGAGAGGGACGTTCCCCGGCCCAGGATCTTTCGACCAGCCGGGGTCGAGAGATCGTCGGCCAATATCATCCCCTCGGAGAGACGGGAGGTGCTGACCAAACCCATCGGCTCACTCCTCTCAGGTTAAGCTCGATCTAAAGAAATTATACTTGAAAAAGCAGGTCGGGGACACCGTTGAAGGACATCCCCGACCTGCTGAACTCTCCGGTTAAAACGATTTTTCCGTCATTTCTCTCTAATGGCCAGAGACGACGTCTCGGATATCTTGAATCGATCCACCTCCCTCTGAAGCTTCTCGGCCATCTCCGCCAGAGACTCGGATCCGATCGCTACCTGTTCTGCCACGGAGGAAACGTCTTTCATCTGTTCCCTTATGCCGCCGGTCGACTCGGAGACGTCGTTGGTCTTCTCCGCCATGTCCTGAACGGCGGAGGATATCTCCTGACTGGACGCTGCCTGCTCCTCCGAGACCGCCGCCATATCCTGGGCCGCCGCCTCGATGTTCGCCAGAGACTGAAGGATATTTCCTATGAATACCTCTGCACCCTCGGCGTCCTGCCTGGCACTGGTAGCCTGACCTTCATTGGCCTCCACAAGAGTTATGACCGCCTGAAGATCTCCGGCTATCTCCTTGGCGAGATCGGATATCTTGGCCGCCGAATTATTGCTCTCCTCGGCCAGCTTTCTGACCTCCTCCGCCACCACGGCGAAGCCCCTGCCGTGCTCACCTGCCCTGGCTGCCTCTATGGCGGCGTTCAAGGCCAGAAGATTCGTCTGATCCGCAATTGAACCGATATCGGTCACGAAGGACTGTATCTGCTGGGCTCTGCTTCCCAGATCCTTGACCTTCTCCATCGAACTTCTCGATTCGTCCGCGACCTTTATGACCGCCCTGACCGCCTTTCTAACCGACTCCAGGCCGTCCTCGCCGGAGTGACGGGCCTCTCCGACCTGTTCGGCCACATCGCTGCTCTTTCTGGCCGCGGCCTGAGATCCGGCGGCGACCTCTTGGACACTGGCGTTTATCTCCTCCGCTCCTGCGGCGAGACCTCCCACCATATCGCCGGTATGATCCACATTGGAATAGACCTCCTCGACTGTGGAATTCGCCTCTTCGGCGGTGGCGGAAAAAGTCTGGGCATGACCGGATAAGTCGCAGGACATACCTTTTATGTCCTGCATGGAGGACTCCACAGCGTCGAACAAACCGTTGAGAGCCACCAAGATGGACGAGATCTCGTCACGACCGACGACCTTGCCTCTGTGACTGAGGTCCTTCTCCTCTCCGACCTTCTTGATATTCCTGACCATGGAGCCGATCGGCCTGGATATGGAAAGGACGACCAACGACGCCAGTGCCAGAGAGAACAAGGCCGTAAAGACTATGACCATCACCACGGTCCTCTTGGAAGAGGAAGTCTCATCCAGGATGTTCTCGAAAACTCTATCCATGCTGTCCGAGGCCATCACGACGAGCTCCTTTACCTCCTTGTCGAGTCTGACGGTCAGGTTTACTCCCGAAGAGGCTATCGCCATGACTGATTCTCTGGACTCTCCCCTGTCGATCACGTCTATCAGCGAATCCAACATGATCACCCACTCTTCCGAGGCCTCTACCGCCTCCTCGTATTCCTTCCTTGCACCATCCGACATGGGGATCTCTCCCAGTTGACCAAGAGCGTCGGTCATGGCGGCCTTGCCCTCCGATATTCCCTCTCCGAAGCCCTTACGCTTGCCCCCGTCGGTGGCGTTCAATGCCCTGTATAGATTGACGATGGCCTGGTTCATGCCGTCGGAGACCCTGTAGGCAGTCACAGCCCCCATGGCGCCTACCTTGTGGAGCCTCTCCGTCAAGGAGCAAGTGTTCTCCACCACCCCCACAAGATAGACCGAGGTCAAGACGGAAAACAGCAGCATTACCCCGACCAAGGCGAAAAGTCGTGCCCTTATCGAAACGTGTCTGAGTAGATTCACACCAACTCACTCCTCTCAAACGAAACTGCGATATATAAATAAGCTTCCCCAGGTTCAATTTACAGCAAGGACGTCAAAGAAACGCACAATCCGAGGAAAAAAACGTAAAATTTTTTTGACGCAGGATGGATTTATATGGCATAGTCGAGGAAATCTCGTTCATATCGGACAAGGAGAAAACCATGATATTCATACGACTATTCGGTTCCCCCTCGATAACCAGGGACGGAACCCCTCTGACCTTCCCCTTCAAAAAGGTGGAGGCTCTGGCATATCTGCTGACATCGCCGGGACGTCACGATCGCCGCAGACTGGCCCACTTGCTGTGGCCCGACAAAGACGAGGAACGTTCGCTGAAGAACCTCCGAAACGCCCTCTACAGGCTCCGAGTCACCCTGCCGAAAAATGCCGTGCTATCCAAGGAGGGACGAGTCTTTCTTTCTCCGGACGGGGTGAAAACCGAGCTGGAGTTCATGGAGAACCTCTCATCCCTCCCTGAGAGGGACCTAAGACGTATGGGACAGCCTTTCCTGGACGGATTTTCACTGGACGACGGAGAGGAATTCAACCGTTGGACGCAGGAACGAAGGGATACGCTCAGGAAGAGGTACTTGGACGAGGTCATATCGGAAGCGCAAAAAGCGGGAGAGAAAGGAGACGACGCAAGAGCCACGTCGTTGCTACAGAACGCCTTGAGTGCCGCTCCATGGGACGAGGAAATCGCCAGGGAACTCATGAAATCGCTGAAAAGAAAGGGAAACCTCCCCAAGGTGGTCGCCACCTATACGGAGTTTTCCAAAACCCTGAGGGACGAGATGGGGCTGGATCCCTCTCCCGCCACGGTAGACCTTTACAGATCGATATTCAGGACAATGGACGTGCCCTCGGAAGAGACCGACGAAAGATATCATATAGAGCTGCCCCGTTCGGACAGGGACCTGTTGGAGACTCTCTCCGTCTTCGGAACGGCCACCTCTCTCGAGGATCTAGAGGCCTGCTCAAACCAAAACGGCAAGAACCTGGAGGAGAGCGCCCTCAGACTGGAGGAGAAGGGCCTTATATCCCTCAGCCGTTCATCTAAGAGCGCTCTGGCTTTACGGATAAACTCCAGTCAGCTCGAGCGATCACTCTACGAAAGCATAAGCCCGTTCAAGAGAGCCCTGATTCACAGGAAGATACTGAAGCTGAAGACCCCCTGTAGCATATGGACCTTTTCGCCTCCAGAGGATTGCAGAAACCTGATACGTCATTCCGACAACGGCGGTTCTCTGGAGGACAGGATCTCGACGAGGATAAGATATCTCCGGCTGCTCTCCATAGGCCTATGTCAGGGATATCCGCCCATAGCCGACCCCATACTGATAAAACTGGAGGAAGACGGCGTATCCCACTCGGACATAGACGACCTGACCATATCGATTCGAGATCTGCTTGGGCGGCTGGAGACAGGCTACGGGGGAGACCGAATCCCCCAGCAGCGTAGGATGTTCACATGCCTGTCCGGCTTCCACTCCGTATGGAAGGGGCTCATAGACCAGGGTAAAGCGGAGCTGGAACTGGCCCTCGAAAAAAGCGTCGAGGCAGAAGATCACGAAACGGCATCGGAGGCCCTCTGCGGACTGTGTCTCATGGCTATAAGGCTGAGCGACCGACGAGCCATCGGCGACTACAGCGAAATGCTCTTGCAAAAAGGCAAAGATAACCCTCTGACCAGAGCCCTCTGTTACAGACTTCAGGGGGAAAACGCCAACGGAAAGGATCCCCAGAAGGCCATCGACCTCACAGAGAGGGCCATGGCCGAGATAGAGAACCTACGGGCATCGGGATTCGGATATACCGCTATGGAGGCCATGGTATGGGGAGGTATGTCCGCCATGGCCATGGAGACCGGCGAGTTCGGAGAATCGGAGAGGTGCCTAAGAAAGGGGCTCAGCCGCCTTATAGGAGGCGGGATAAGACACGGAAGGTGGATCTTTCACTCCGCCCTGGCCTACATCGCCTGGAAAAAATCGGATGTAAAGTCCATGTCGGACGAGGCAGCCAAGGCCAAAGAAAGCGTCGACGAAGTAATATACGGAGACCTGGGAATTCTGTACAACGGCATACAGGCCCTGGCCGCTGCCGCAGGGGGTCAGAGCCGAGAAGAGGTGAACTGCCACATCGGCAGGGCCCGCTTTTCCGCATCCTGGCTTAACGGGGAAAACCGGACCGTTCAGTTTCTCAAAGAGGTGGAAAAGAAGCTGAAAAGCTAGTCACCGACATATAAGGCGATGACCTCGAAAAGTCATCGCCTTATAGACAAACCTGTCAGTCTACCACCTTGTAGGTAAACTCCACGATGGTTTTCTTGCCCATCCCTGAGGGGAGAAAGATAATGTCGTCGCCGAAACCTATCTGATCGTTCTCTCGGATGTTGTTGATGTAGTTGATCATCTCCATCTCCATCTCTTCCCTGTCCCCGTAATTTCGGACTATATTTCTGGAGATAACATGATTCTCCGTTATAGGAACATGAACCTGCATCATCATCTGGAATCCTTTTATCGACATGGGACCCTCTCCTTTCATCGAAAGAAAAATCTCGTGGCTACGATCACGAAGGGGGCTAACAGTATAGCCGTTATGGCCACAGTCAGGACAAGCCTTTTTCTATCGTGCCGTACCGTCTCTTTTCGCTCCCGAACCCTATCCTCCAGGGCTCCCTTTCGGACCGGATTTCCCCACATATCCGGATCGGGGGATATGAGTTTTCCCACAGCTCCGGTCTCCTTTCAAAAAAATGGTCTACCTATATTATACTATCGACGTATTCGGAATGTCCCCAAAGGGGCATATTTCTTTTTTCGCATCGAAAGGACGGGATCTCATGAAAGACCTGGTAGACAGATTTATAGGATACGCCAAGATCCACACCACATCGGACGAGAGCTCCTCCAGCTGCCCCAGCACATCCTGCCAGCTGGATCTAGCCAGGCTCCTGGTGAAGGAGATGACGGAGTTAGGCCTGGAGGATCCGAAGATGGACGACAACGGATACGTAACCGCCACCCTGCCTGCGACGGCGAAGGGGCCGACCATCGGTTTCATAGCCCACATGGACACCGCCCCCGACATGTCCGGCGAAAACGTATCGCCGAGGATAGTGAAAAACTACGACGGTAAAGACATCGTCCTCGACGAGGCGGGAGAGGTCGTGCTGTCCCCCTTCGACTTTCCCTGTCTAAACGACTACATAGGACAGGACCTAATAGTAGCGAACGGCGCCACCCTTCTGGGGGCCGACGACAAGGCCGGGGTAGCCGAGATAATGACGGCCGTGGCCTATTTGAAGGATCACCCCGAGATACCTCACGGCAGAATCAGAATAGGCTTCACCCCCGACGAGGAGATAGGCAGGGGAGCCGACCTGTTCGACGTCGAGGGCTTCGGGGCGGACTGGGCCTACACGGTGGACGGGGGCCCGGTGGGACAGATGGAGTACGAGAACTTCAACGCAGCTTCCGCCACGATCCGCATAAGGGGACGTAACGTCCACCCCGGCACGGCCAAGGACCAGATGATCAACTCGATCCATATAGGAACCCGGCTGGCCGGTCTGATGCCGATCTCGGAGGTTCCGGAGAAGACCAAGGGCTACCAGGGATTCATCCACCTTCACACCTTCGACGGTACAGTCGAGGAGACCACCCTCAAGTTCATCATAAGGGATCACGACAAAAAACTCTTCGAGGAAAAACAGGAAACGGTTCGAAGAGCGGTGGACCAGATCAACCGGGAGTTCGGAGACAGGGCGACCCTGGAGCTCAAGGAGCAGTACCTGAACATGAGGGAACACATAGAGGACAGAATGGATATAGTCGAACTGGCCAAGTCCGCCATGGAGGAGGTTGGCGTAACCCCCATGGTGGAGCCGATCAGAGGAGGCACCGACGGCGCCAGGCTGTCCTACATGGGCCTGCCCTGCCCCAACCTTTTTACAGGAGGACACAACTTCCACGGAAAGTACGAGTTCATACCGATACCCTCCATGGAGAAAGCCGTCGACGCGATAGTAGCCATAGCCAAGCTAGCGGTCTCCAGGTAGAGAGACATGGAAAGGAGACACGATCTGGATAGACTATCCATAGGAAAAATGGCCGAGATAAACGGCGTATCGGTCCAGGCCCTGCGGCTCTACGATAAAATGGACCTCCTAAAACCCCAGTTCGTGGACTCGAACCGCTACCGTTACTACAGCATAAAGCAGTCCGCCAGGCTCGACATGATCCAAAACCTGCAAATTCTAGGTATGTCTTTAAAACAGATCAAAGAACAGCTGGACAAACAGGATGTATCGGTCATACAGGAGCTTCTTGAACTTCAGAGATCCCACTTGGACGATCAGATACGCCAGCTTGAGACTACCAGAAAATCGGTCGATCGTACCCTGGTGAACTACAGACGTTACAACGAAGCCCCTAAAGACGGTACCATCTTCACCGAGTTCATGGGGAAAAGGAAAATATACCGTTACGATATAGGCATAAATTTCTACGACTTCGGAATAGAGACCTACGAATATATTCTGAGGGAGCTCAAAAACCACATATCCCTTAACTCCCTGCCCATGGCCTACTTCTGCAACGTAGGCACCATAATCAGGGAGGATAGGCTCAGGAGGAGGGAATTCGTCTCCACCGAGGTATTTATCTTCGTCGACGACGACTTCGCCTCCTCCCCCAGGGTGGAAACGCTCCCATCCAAGACTTACCTCTGCATATCCTGCGATAACTTCCACAAGGAGAGGAAATATGCGGAAAGACTCTTGGCCCACGCCGATACAAACGGCTACGCCATAGGAGGAGATTACGTCTGCGAGGTGATAACAGACCTCCCCGTATTCGTGGACAACGAGAGAGGAATGTTCATCAAACTACAGATCCCTTTGGAATTCTGAAACAAATCGCTTGACTCTATACCATGTATAGACTCTATATTCGGGACAGATAGTTCAAACTATCACATATATCCCGGGAGGTGTCTCACATGGAAAGGAAGTTGCGGATAGCTCAGTTCGGCTGCGGAAAGATGTCTGCCTACACCATGAGGTACGTTTACGAGAAAGGCGGAGAGATCGTGGCCGCCTTCGACATGAACCCAGCCGTTATCGGCAAGGACATCGGCGAGATAATCGGCACGGGGAAAAAGGGCGTAAAGGTCTTACCCGCCTCGGAGGCGGACGCTACTTTGGGATCGATCAAACCCGATGCCTGCATAGTCACCACCATGAGCCTTATGAAAGATCTGAACGACCCCTTCATGATATGCGCAAAGAACGGGATCAACGCCATAAGCACCTGCGAGGAGGCGTTCTATCCTTGGAACTCTTCCTGTAAGATAACCGAGGAAATCGACGACCTCGCCAGGGAAAAAGGCTGCACCATATGCGGAGCCGGCTATCAGGACGTCTTCTGGGGCAATTTAATAGCCACCCTGGCAGGAGCCACCCACACGATAAAGAAAATAAAAGGCAAGTCGAGCTACAACGTCGAGGACTACGGAATAGCCCTCGCTCAGGTACACGGAGCGGGATTAGACCTCGAGACCTTCGCCGAGGAGATCGCGGCGGCAGACGACATCTCCGACGAGGAACGCAAGGCACTTATAGAAAAGGGAGAATTCCTACCCTCCTATATGTGGAACGTCAACGGTTGGCTCTGTGACAAGCTCGGCTTAACCGTGGTATCCCAGACCCAGAAATGCATCCCCCAGACCCATTCGGAGGAACTGCACTCCACCACGCTGGACATGACCATACCGGCAGGACACGCCACGGGAATGTCCGCACTGGTGACCACCGAGACCAAGGAAGGCATAACCGTCGAGACCGAGTGCATCGGCAAGGTTTACGCCCCGGACGAGTTCGACTGCAACGACTGGATAATCTACGGCGAGCCGGACACCCAGGTGATGATAAACCGCCCCGCAACGGTGGAGCTGACCTGCGCCACCATAGTCAACAGGATTCCGGACATCATAAATGCTCCGGCAGGCTACGTCACCACCGACCGTATGCCGAACAACTCGTACAGAATAAGACCGCTCAACGAATACGTCAGCTGAACAACAACGAGGCCCTTCGAGTTTTTCGAAGGGCCTCGGCTGTTAGATCGTTATTTCACCGCATCCAAGTTCAGGGAATATCGATTCTCCCCGGCCTGAGCGATCAGCTTGAGCTCCGTAAGACGCTTTACGTCCCTTCTGGCGGTCTGTTTGGTGACCTTTCGATAAAGCAGAGAGAAAGGCCTTTCGCCCATGAGGTCGTTCAAGGAGAAGTCCCGTAGGTCGTCGAGCAGAAGGGACAAAAGCTCGAACTGTCTGACCGTGATCTCCCTCTGGGCTTTCAGCTGAGCTAGGTGCTCTCTGAAGACGAGTTTTTTTATCAGATCCGTTATCCTATCCTTGATATCCATCAACGACTCGGTGACTCCGTCCAGACAAAACTTCAAAAAAGGGGTTACGTCCTTCCCCTTGAGCTTTATCGTCTCGGAGAAAGCGAAATAGTAGCCGTCGATATTCCGATAGTAATAATTGGACAACATCTTAGGCACATAACGAACGTTCGCCGCCTGAAGTATGATCGCCTCTATAAGCCGGGCGGTCCTGCCGTTGCCGTCGAAAAACGGATGGATCAGCGAAAAATGATAATGTGCCAATATAGCCCGAACGAAAGGCCCCTTCGAGGTAAGCTCCTCGCTGTTGACCCACTCGACGTACTCCCTCATCAGGTCCTCTATATCCTTCAATATACGAGGGGGCCTGTAAACTCCGCCGTGATACTTGTCTCCGACCTCAGTATAACCTACGGTCTCGTTGCGATATCTGCCGGGCTCGTTGAACTGGTGGGGAACCCCTGAGGTAACTATACGATGCAGCTCTCTGATCAGAGACTCCTCCAGGATAAAGGGGTCCTTCTCCGGTTTGATCTTCGATAGAACTTCATAGGCTTTGACGAGGTTCCGAATTTCGATCTCGCTTTTATGGACCACGTCGGAAACGTCGTCGTTCTCCATTATCCCGATGACATCTTCCTGAGAGAGAGGATTACCCTCTATGGCGGCGGTGCCGAAGATGGACTGCCGAACAAGCTCCGTCTCTAATTGAGACACCTTCCGAGGCAAAATCGGAAGGTCCGCCACCGTCTTGTTGAGGATCGCCGCAACAGCCAACGAAGGGGACAGGAGCTCCTTGTCATACTCTTCGCTGAAGTAGAAAAGCCCGGACTTACAGGTCAGATATCTTCTCATTCCTGCCCCCTCCCTTGATACGAAAAATGTAACACATATATTCAGCTACAGCAAGGGTTTAAGGGGTATAGATCTCTTCTAAATGATAGCCCTTTAGATCACTCTTTTTCCAGAAGATGCAACGTGTCGGGGCGCAGAGAAACCCGGATCGACTCGCCGGGACGAAAGAGCTCGCCGGTTATGGGGTTGACCTGATGCACAGTCAGGGCCTTCAGGTCGGGACACTCCACCTCGTACTCCACCAGATTTCCAAGAAAAGTGGTCCTGACCACTTCGCAGGGAAAATGTCCCTCCTCTCGGGAAAGGACCACCGCCTCGGGACGGGCCACCACCTGCCGCACCTCTCCGATCTCGAGAGAGGATGTCTCCATAGGGAAAGTCTTCCCTCCCAGAAGAATCCCCCCGTCGGAAACCGTCCCCTCCAGAAAGTTGGCCTTGCCTATGAAATCGGCTACGAAGCGGTTTCTCGGCCTTGCGTACAGATCCACGGGAGAGCCTATCTGCTCGATCCGTCCGTCCTTCATCACCACGACCCTATCGGAGATGCTCATCGCCTCCGCCTGGTCGTGGGTAACATAGACCGACGTTATCCCCAAGGTCTTCTGAAGCCTTCGAATCTCTATCCTCATCTGTTCCCTCAGCTTGGCGTCCAGGTTGGACAAAGGCTCGTCGAACAGCAGCAGCTCCGGCTCCATCACTATGGCTCGGGCAAGGGCCACCCTCTGCTGCTGTCCCCCCGAGAGCTGGGAAGGCTGACGGTTCTCAAGGCCCCGGAGGCCGACCAAATCTACCACCCTCTCCATCTTGGCCTTTATCTCCTTATGGCTCAGCCTCTTGAGTTTCAGGCCGAAGGCGATGTTCTCGAAAACGTTAAGATGGGGAAAAATGGCGTAGGACTGGAACACCAGCGTGGCGTTTCTCCTGTTGGGGGCCACGTCGTTCATCCTCTTATCGCCGAAATATATATCTCCCTTCGTCGGGTCCTCGAAACCGGCTATCATGCGAAGCAGGGTCGTCTTGCCGCAGCCGCTGGGACCCAACAGGGTAACCAGCTCGCCGTCCTCCACAGAAAGATCGACCTGATCCACAGCCCGGACCTTGGAGGCGCCGTCGTAACCGTCGAATTCCTTGATGACTCCCGAAATGCGAAGCTCCATAACACTAACCCTCCCGAACCTGAATGGCCGAGGCTCCGCCGGTACGTCCCGGCACGAGTCGACCTATGACCGCAACAGCGATCAGAACGATACAGACCAATATGACGCTGAAAGCCGCCGCGACCCCGAGCCTTCCGGACCCCACCTGACTGAGGATCTGCACCGTCAGAAGGTTCCAGTTGGCCGACACGAGAAAGATAGCGGCGCTGATCGCGGTCATGGCCCTGACGAAGGCGAATACCAGCCCGGAGAAAAACGCAGGGGCTATGAGGGGCAGCGTCACCTTGCGGAAAGTCGTCAGACCGTCGGCCCCCAGATTTCTGGAAGCCTCCTCTATTGACGGATCTATCTGTCGAAGCACCGCCACGCCGGACTGAATCCCCACCGGAATATAGCGAAACACGAAGTTCAGCACCAGAATGCTCAAGGTCCCTATCAGCACCATAGGAGGCCTGTTGAAGGCCAGTATATAGCCTATGCCCACCACAGTACCGGGCACGGCGAAATTCAAGATGGAGCCGAACTCCAGCGTCCCCTTGCCCGGGAAGGACAGACGAACCACCATGAAGGCTATCAACATACCCAGTATCCCCGATATCGGAGTGGACAACAGAGCGACGATCAAGGTGTCCTTTATCGTATCCCCTCCCACCTGGAAAGCGTAGGTCAGATGGTCCAATGTCGGGGTGAAATCGTATCCCCACACCTTGGTGAAGGCCCCCACGGCGATAACCCCGTAGAAAAGCGCCACGGAAAGGGCGAACAACCCCAGAACGCCTCGGAGCAAAACTCCGGCCCCTGGACCTACGAGCTTCGACGTGGAATTCACCGGTTTTCCAGTAACGGTGGTGTATTGTCTTTTCCTCAGGAAATAACGCTGTATCAGGAAAGCCGTCACCGACGGAAGCAGCAACACCACCGCCAGAGCCGCTCCCAGAGGCAGGTTGAACGACCCGGTTATCTCCAGATATGCCTGGGTGGCCAGCATGGGGAAACGGCTGCCCGCCAGCACCAGAGGATTTCCGAAATCCGCCAGAGACTCTATGAACACCACGAGAAAGGCGCTGGCTATGCCAGGCAGACTTAGAGGCAGAGTGACCCTTAGGAAAGTTTGCCAGCGGGACGCCCCCACGTTCATGGCTGCGTCCTCCAAGGTGGGGTTCAGCGACTCCAAAACCCCTCTGAGGGTCAGATAGGCCACGGGAGCGAAGGTGAACACCTGCGATATCAGCACTCCCTTGAAACCGTAGATGGAATAGTGCCTTATTCCAAGCAGCCCCCTCGTGATGAGGCCGTTGGAGCCGAACAGCATCAGCACCGACAGAGCGCTGGTAAAAGGAGGCGCTATTATCGGAAGTATGAATATCAAATGCAAGATCTTCTTCCAACGTATATTGGTCCTCACCATCGTCAAAGCGGCCACATAACCTACGGCAACCCCTGTGATACCGGTAAGAGCTCCCACCTGAAGGCTGTTTTTAAGGGCGTTTCTGAGATAGGCGAACTGGCCGAAACGAAGGTAATTTTCCAGAGAAAAACCGCCTCCGTCTCCCTGAAAACTCTTCAACAACACCATCCCCAGAGGGTATATGACAAATAAAGCCAGGGCGACCCCGACGGCTAGCACCAGAAGAGCGACCACAGGGTCCCTCCAGAGCAGACGAAGCTCTCTAATACCTCGTCGCAAGATACCACTTCCCTCCAAATCAAAAGCCCGGGGAGAGCTCCCCGGGCGAACTATACGAAAGAGGACTCGGGGAAAACTACTGTCCCAGCACCTCGGTGACCCAGCGTTCCACTATGCGCTTTTTGTCCTTGGCGGCCTTTTCCCTGTCGTAATCGATAAGGGTGATCTCCGAAAGGACAGGAACTCCCTCGCCGGCCGACACGTCGGAACGGACCGGGAAAAAGTAGGTCTTGGCGGCGCTGAGGGAACTCTGACCCTTCTTGGAAATTATCCAGTCCACCAGAGCCTCGGCCTCGTCCAGATTCTTGGCTCCCTTCACTATGGAAAGGGCGGCGGCCTCGTAGCCGACTCCCTCGGCGGGGAATATCACCTTGGACGGATACCCCTGGTCGACCAGCTTGAGGAAAGCCGGGGTGAACTGTATGGCGATGTCAGTCTCCCCTATGGCCAGGTTCTTGCTGGGACCGGTTCCGCTCTGGGTATAGGTCTGGATGTTGGGATTGAGCTTCTTCATGTAGTCGAAGGCCCCGTCCTCTCCTAAAACGGTCATGAGGGTCTGTACCATGGCGTAGGCCGTCCCGGAAGACTGGGGAGAGGGCATCTGGATCATCCCTTTGTATTCGGCCTTGGTGAGGTCGGCCCAGGATTCGGGAACGGGTATTCCCTGATCCTTCAGCTCCTCGTCCAATACGCCGAATCCCAGAGGATTCATGTAGAAGGCGTACCAATAGCCCTCCGAATCCTTGAAATTATCGGCCAAGACCTCTGCCTCGGAAGACACATAGGGACGGGTCAGACCTCTGGTCTTTGCAACTATGTGGTTCTCGTTGGGAGCCCCGAACCACACGTCCGCCTGAGGGTTGGCCTTCTCCGCCTCGATGCGGCTGAGAGCCGGACCGGAGGACAGAAAAACCATATTGACCTTTATCCCCGTATCCTCGGTGAAGGCTTTCAGAATGTTGGTGGCGTTCTCCTCGTCTACGCTGGAATAGACCACCAGAGAGCGGTCTTCCGCCATGGCTCCAGCTATGAAAACGAAGGAGAAAAGGGCGACGAGCATCGTCGCCAGGAACCTGGAACATCTGGACATGGATGTTGCACCTCCTAAGGTATTTGTTCTCGAAAGATCGGAACGAGAAAACTATACCACGTAACGTCTTCGTCACAAAGAGGTAGCCGTCAGAGGGAAATCAGATCAACATAACGGAAAAAATCTCGTCGGGATTCTTGGGATTACGATTCAGAATAAGATCGCTAAACCCGAGTTTCTCAAACAGCTCGTCCTTCAAAAAGGCATCGGCGATCTTGAAGACCATCTGGGAGGGGTTTTTCGGTTTTATTATCCTGATATCCGAAACGAAAAGAGAGGTCGTTGGAGTCTCATGGTTGGGCATAAGTTTTTTTTCCTCGCCGACCAGGACTGGGACCTCCGAATCTGGAGTAAAGGCACCCTGAGCCTCTCGCTCCTTTAATTGCTCGTATAAAGATGAAATGGACTCCACCTTCTTGAGAAGCTCGTCCATCCTCTTATCCAGAGAATCGGTAGTCCAAGCCGCGTCTTCGGCGCTCATAACCGAGAGCTTGGATTGATCCGTAAAGTCCTCGAAGGACAGCTTTTCGTCGCACTCATCGTAAAGACAGGTCAGGCTTTCCAGATCACCGGTCACCTTGACCCCGTAATCGGTGTCGTCGTAGGATAGCCCAGCTAGATAACATGGACAGCTACCTAAAAAATCCGCAGAGAAGGTTCCGTCTCCGTTATCCGTAAAAGGACCGGCATCGGTGCCGTCGGCGATCCGACCTCTTTCTCTATCTATAACCGCCATACAGGAGGCCTCGTATCTATCTATCTCCGCCAGATACCCCTCCTCTATCGTCTTCTTGGATAATTGGCCGCATTCCTTGAGCCCCATTCTATAGATCCTTCTGAAAAGGTCCGCCTGAAGCGAGGACATCTCAGCCTGAAGGGTCAACCTGTCCTCCTTGGAGATAGAACTATCCTCGGCCAACTTCGAGATCGACCTCATTCTTTCCATGGTGTCGCCCACATCCTGGACGGACATGGCGATCAAAGCCACGGTATCGTTGTCCCTAAGCCCCTTCACAGCCTCGGACCAATCCCGCCCCTCAACTCTCGACTGAACGTCGCTGAGCCCCGATCCCAGCTCGGAGATCTCAACCCGATCCACATCGGGAAGCAAAACGTTATTCCGGTTATGAGTAACAGGTGTCCACTTGTAACAGGTGAAATCAGCCATTTTGGAACCGTCTATATGCATGACTCAACCTCCCAGCCCTATCAAGGGTAATAAATTTCGCCTGGACGATACGCCTAGGGCACTACATGATATTTTATATCCTCCAGCCCGAGGAGACAAAAAAAGGGAAGCTTTTCCCTGTAAAGCAACATTGGTAGCTGAACAGAGACAACGGACCCTGTAATACGTATTGACACGTGTTGAACTTGCATCTATGATAATAGCGTCTCGGAGGTGAGGGATTGGGAAAATTCTACAGCCAGAGGGATCTCATCAAGATAGCAAGACAAAGGGGCTGGCAAATAGACGAAACTAGAGGCAAGGGAAGTCATGTTTTAGCTATGAAACCAGGAGAACGTCCTTTTCCAATACCGCGAAAGATAAAACCTGGACTCCTGTCGAAGATAAAGAAAAGACTTGATATCGAAGATTGAGAAGACTGCTTCTCGTTAGGAGGGATGTCATGAATAAAGTACCTTACTACACCTATCCGGCCGTGTTTTATCCCGACGGTGACGGATGGTCCGTAGAGTTCCCCGATCTCGAAAACTGCTTCACCTCCGCCGACTCTCTAGAGGAGGCGTTGATTGAGGCCCAATCGATTCTCGAAGATTGCATGTATTTCAGGGAGGTTCAGAAGGACGAGATTCCTGAGCCTACTGACGTGGATACCATCGTTCCCCCCGAGGGAGGTCTCGTTCAAAGGGTGGTAGCCGATATGGGGCCAACCAGAAGAGCATGGAGCAAAAAGTCCGTCAAGAAAACCTTGACCGTACCTTCCTGGATGGAGGAGGAGCTCAAAAAGCACGAAGACATCAACGTTTCGTTTATTCTACAGGAAGCGATCAAAAAAGAGCTAAACATAAAAGAGCCATCGCTATAGAACGCGACCAGCCCCGACCATCGGAAGATGATCGGGGCTGGTAGTTGAAAAAAAGGAAAAGACTCTTGGCAGCGACCTACTCTCCCACGAAGCGAATCG
>NZ_JAKGUG010000017.1 GCF_021568855.1 Dethiosulfovibrio russensis
CCAGCTGTCCGGTCTATCTTCGTCGCAGGGAGCTGCCTTGCCGGACGCACGGAGCTCTTTTCTCCAGTTATAGAGGGTGGTCACCGTTATGCCCGTCTCTTTCGATAACTTAGGTATGGACATGTTCTCCGGCGGCATCATTCTCTTTTTGATTGCCTCTTTTTGTTCTTTGCTGTACCTCGCCATGTGTCGCACCTCCAGGGAGTCTCTCTCGACTCGCTAAGCTAGTCTATCATGCGACACCTATTTTGGCAGGTAGGGATCCCAAACATATGCTATTCTGAAATCGATAAAATGCGCTTTTGGGTTCGAGGGACCACCTAGACCGAATCGGAGGAAGCTATGAAATTAACGATGATACTGACGCTGTGCTTGATGGGGGTGTTTCTTATGGCGGTGGGAGCTTCGGCGGAACAGATCTCGCCGGATTACAAAGACGACTTCGCTTGGGTTTCCAAGCCGGACAAGCCGGATAAGCCTGTGGACGTGTTTTACGTGTATCCGACCATCTATATGGACAAGGAACCGTCGAACATGGACATATCCCGGAAGGACCTTCGGAGCAACGCCGAGGGGCTGCTCGTAGCCCAGGCGGGGGTTTACTCTCCGTACGCTAATCTGTTCGCCCCATTCTACCGGCAACAGACCGCCGCCTCCCAGAGCATGGAGCCCAACAACGGCGGTCGAGACGCCTTTGCCGATCCCATATTCAGGGTCGGCTATTCCGATGTGGAGCGGGCCTTCGATCACTATGTCGAGCATCTGAACCAGGGACGTCCTTTCATCCTGGCCGGACACAGTCAGGGATCTATGGTCATAGTCGAGCTGATGCGCAGGCGTATGGCAGACCCTAAACTGCAAAAGCGGCTTGTGGCGGCCTATATCATCGGCTACACGGTTAAAAAAAGCGATCTGAGGGAGTATCCTCAGATGAGGCTTGCCGAGGGCGAGACGGATACGGGGATCATAATCACCTATAACACCCAGGGTCCCGATGCCGAAGGTTCTCCCGTTTTGTTGACCGACGCAGTGGCGGTCAATCCGCTCAACTGGAAAACCGACGCTACCCCTGCGTCGCGGAAGGAGAACGCCGGGGCCGTCTTCTTCAACGATTCGACCGGCGAGGTGGTCGAGACCATTCCCGATTTCTGCGGCGCATACGTTGATACCGATACGGGAGCTTTGATAGCCACGGATATAAGAAGCCCTGAAAAGGTGGATCTGGTGAACATGGGCCGCTGGCCGAAAGAGGTCTACCATCGTTTCGACTATGCTTTCTTTTACGAGAATCTCAAGGCCAACGTAAAGAAGAGAATCGACTCCTATCTGTCCATCGACCGGTAGCCTTTGAGGCTGTAGAGGCTATAATCGAGGTGAGCGTCATAATATATGCCTTGGGGGAATAAAAATGAATCACGATGGCTTTTTGGACATAGATAGTTCCGAAGGAGGGCTTATCCGAAGGCTCAGGGAGATGGATCCCATCTTGGGAGCCTACCTGGAGAGACTCATAGAAGATCGTTGGCCTCAGATGTGGCTGGGCGATCAGATAACCGAGGTGGCCGAACGGGGCAGGCATCATTCCAAAAAACTGATGGAGATTGCCGAGTCCCTTCTCTCGGTTCTGGATCGGGGTGAAAAGGGTTGTGCCTCGCTGTTCATGGACGAGCCCCTTCCTCTGGCCCTTCTGATCTCTTCGATCTACCTTCACGATATAGGCTATACCGCCCTGGTCTACCCGATAGACCCCGACGAGGCCAAGGATGCCGGTGCCTTTCCCTTTTCCATGTTCCCTTCGGCGGTTTCAGAGGTTCATCATCTCCTTTCCTCCGAGCTGATCTCCCATAACGGAAAAAGGCTGTTTCCTCTTCCCGAAGACGTCGGTCTGGAGCTGGATTCGGACGCCGGGGAAACTCTTATGGAAGCGGTAGCGATCTTGAAGGGGGTCCTTCCGGATATCTGCGCCAGCCATAGAAAGTACGTTCAGCTGGACAGAACCGTTGATTTCAAGAAGAAAAAGGCGGTCTGGCAGGTGGGCAAGCTTTTAATGGGGAAGGAGCGTTTCAAGGATACCCTCACTCCCCTTGACGATAGGCTGGATTCATGCGGCCGTCTGTTCGAAAAGGATGGGCATCTTGGTTTGACCAAGAAAAAGGTGCTTACCGTTGCGGCGCTTTTGAGGGTGCTGGACGGCTGCGATCTACAGTCCGAGGGAGCCTTCGACGAGGGGCGTCTGAGACAGTGGTTTCAGAGGACGTCGTACGAGATCGAGTCGTTGGAGATTCAGCTCGACATGTTCGATCGGGATCTGAAGGAGCTCATGGTGAACCTGGAGGGTAAGCCGATCTCCGTGTACGATTGCGTCAAGGCTATCTGCGACGACGTGGAGGATTTTAGTTTCGAGAGGATGAGTACCAAGAGGGTCGGACGGATCTGCAATGCCCTCTATCCTTTTGTGTTCAAGACTCTTAGGAGGCTGAAGGGGAAAAAGGGATTCGACTGTCTTTTCAAGCCCGATAGTCTGCCTATCGTGCAGGCTCTATCGCTTGTGGACCGTCTTGTATTCAAGTGGGAGGGGTTCCTGGCCTTTCATATGTCCGGATTCGTGGAGGGAGTTTCGTTCGTGTCCGGAGAGGGCGATTCCTGCGACATCGGCGTTCGTGTCGATTTCAAGAAAGATGTGCCGGTGGAAGGCGAGTTGACCTCTTTTGCCGAAGGTCTCACGGAGGAGATAGATAGGACCGGTGGATACCTGAGAGATCTCGGGCTGTCCGTGATCTCCGAGAGCTGAGGTTTTATCATGGAAAGTTATCTGTATCGTCCCGGTTCCGTCATGTCGCCCCGAGAGGGAGACCTCCCGGTGTCGATTGTGTGGATTCCCCTTAGGGCGGAGAGAATAAGGGTCGCTCCCTATTCGATGCTGATAAAGAATTACGAAAGCCTGTCCGGTTCGGAGGCCTCGATCGCCAAGGGCTTTGTGGACGAGTTTTTTTCTTTGACCGAGCTGAATCAGTTCAGGGCGTACATGGAGAACGAGAGGAAAATTGCTTTGACCGTCGATCGGATCTCCGTTCCCGTCAAGTGCCGCGATGGGGACGGTTCTCCCTTCGTTCCCTTCCGATGCAGGGAAGGCGAGGAAGGGTGGCATAGTCTCTGCCTGGACGGGAGAGACCATATGGATCTCCCGTTCGATATAGTAGGTTATTACCGTCGATAGGTAAACGATACGGTTCTCTGAATGTCTACGGAAATTTTAAAGGCCCCGGCTTATTCATAAGCCGGGGCCTTTTCTTTGATCTCAGCTGAAGCTCATCCATTCTCCCGTTTCCTTAACCGAGTCGGGTTTCTTTCTCAGTTGCATCTGGGGCATGGGAACGACCACTATCCCCGAGCTTTCGTCGACGGTGTTCTGTTTGCCGTCCTCTTCAAGGTCGTATCCCAGTACGGTGCCGTTGGGAATTTCGTTGTGTCCGTCTACTATTACCCTGCGGAGACGGCAGTTTCGACCTATTATCACTCCTTGCCCGATTATGCATTCCTCGACCTTAGCTCCCGGAAGTATGACGCAGTTTCTGGATAGGACCGATTTTTCCACCTCGGCTCCGAGTATGCGGCTGCCCTCTGCCATCAGGGTGCTGGAGACCTTGCAGCTCTCCCCGTCGGAGGGATAGGCGTAGGCCGGAGGGTCGGCGAAGGAGACGGTCCTGATCGGCCAATGGGGGTTGTACAGTGTCATCTCCGAGTCGTTTTGAAGCAGGTCCATGTGTGCCTGCCAGTAGGCCTTTATGGTGCCTACATCCTTCCAGTAAGGCTTGTCGTCTCTCCAGTGGGCGTCGTTTATGCCCGGGAGGACGTTGGTGGAGAAGTCGTAGGCGAACACCCTGCCCCGTCCTACCAATCGGGGTATTATGTCTCGGCCGAAGTCGTGGCTGGTGTGTTCCATGGAGGCGTCCTCCAAAAGGGATTCTTCCAGTATCTCCCTCTCGAAGATGTAGTTTCCCATGGAGACGTAGCTGAACCCCGGTCTTCCCGGGATTTCCGGCGGATTTTTCGGCTTTTCCATGAATCCGGTTATCTTGCCTCTCTCGTCGGTCTCGATGCAGCCGAACTGGTGGGCCTCGCAGGAGGGGACCACGTTGGCCGCCACCGTGACGTCGGCGTTGTGGTCCATGTGGAATGTCAGCATCTGTTCAACGTCCATCTTGTAGATGTGGTCCGCGGCGAATACGCATATTCGGTCGGCGTCGTACAGCGTAACGAGGTGCATGTTCTGGTAGACCGCGTCGGCGGTGCCCTCGAACCATCTCTCTCCTCTCCACATCTGGGCGGGGACCAGGGTCACGAAGAAGTCCCTTCCTCTAAGGGCTCCTCCGAACTGCCAGGCCTTGTCTATGTGTTCGTTCAGGGATTGGCTTTTGAACTGAACGAGCACGTAGATGGAGAAGATCCCGCTGTTGATAAGATTGGATATGGCGAAATCCACGATACGGTATTTCGCTCCGAAGTGAACCGCGGGTTTTGCCCTGTATTTGGTCAAAGGCATGAGTCGTTCACCTTTCCCGCCAGCAAGGACTATTCCTAAAACCCTTCCGTATTGTCCCCGTATCATGTTAGCCCTCCTCTTTAATTTATCTTCTTAACCCCCATCATAATATACTTTTGTAAATTTCCCTATAATAGGGAGCAGATGATTTCCACGAAAAATCCTTCCTCATTCCCCTTTTCACCATGGCTTGCCAGTTCTTTTCGTCTTCCATGTCGTCCATGGCTCGTCCTACGGCGTTCAGAAGTTCCGAGCTGTCGTAGCTGTCGAAGACGAATCCGATTCCCTCTTCGTTTTCGTAGACGGTGTCGGCCAGACCTCCCACCCTTCGTATCACCGGGATGGAGCCGTACCTCAGGGCTATGAGCTGGGACAGTCCGCAGGGCTCGAACCGCGAGGGCATCAGGTATATGTCCGATCCTCCGTAGGCTAGCCTTCCCAGGGTTTCGTGGTAGCCTTTCACGAATTTTATTTTGCCGCCGTAGCGGTTTTCCAGTTGGGTAAGCCAGTCTTCGTAGCGGCTTTCTCCGTTTCCTATCACGACTATTCTTAGTCCCATGTCGGCCATCTTCCCCAGCGCCGGCAGAAGAATGTCCAGCCCCTTCTGTTCCACCAATCGGCTGACCATGGCGGCTATGGGGCCTTTTCCGGTCAGCCCCGTCTCCTTTTCCAGTAGGGCCTTGGCTTTTTTCTTGCCGGATAGGTCGTCCGCCGAGTAGGGGACCGGAAGACTTTTATCAGTCTCGGGGTTCCATGCCCCGTCGTCCAGGCCGTTTAGGATCCCTGACAGTCGATCTCGACGGTTTCTAAGCACTCCGTCCAGGTCCTGTCCTCCCCATGGGGTCTGGATTTCCCCGGCGTAGGTGGGGCTGACGGTGGTTACGTGGTCGGCGCCGTTTATTGCTCCCTTGAGTAGGTTGACCCTGTCGAAGTATTCCATTCCGTCGACGTTGAAGGCCTCCCAGGGCAGTCTAAGAGGCTCGACCGCCGTTTTCTCCAGCAGTCCCTGATGGGCCAGGTTGTGGACGGTGAATACCGATCTTCTGGTAGTCCTCTGCCCCTTGAACCAGCTGTGCCACCTGAGGGCTATGGGCAAAAAGGCCGTCGTCCAGTCGTGGCAGTGATAGACGTCGGGAGACCAGCCGGTCAGAGCAGGAAGAGTCAGCCCGGTGTAGCTGAGGAAGGCGAAGGACAGCGCCGTGCCTTCCTCCAGCTTTTCCGGATATATGGGATCTTTGTAAAGTTCCTCCTGACGAAGTAGATAGGTAGGGACGCCGTTTATGTGGCACAGTAGGAGTTTGCCCCGATAAAGCCGGTTCCCCAGAGGAATTTCCACCGAGCCTTCCATCTGGCGAAGATCTACTCCCGAGCTCTCAAGTCTATTCTCCATGTCTCCCCAGGCCGGTATGAGCAGCCTGGCGTCCACTTCCAACGACCTGAGCGCCGCCGGAAGGGAGCCGGTTACGTCGGCCAGGCCGCCCACCTTGGCCAGAGGGGCCGCCTCGGGGGCTACGTGGAGCACCGATAGTTTTTTCCCCGTCACGGCTACATTCCCCTGAAGTTTATCTCGTAGGCTTTTTCACAGTATTCTTTTACCACCCTGTGGGTGTTGAAGTAGCTTCCGTTCAGGGCTATGGCCCGACGCATCATGCTTATCCATCGTTCTCTATCGTCGTAATAGGTCGGTATTACTTCCTGCTCGAGTTTTTTATACAGGTCCACTGCGTCCAGGTTCCCGTCGTATCCGAGCAGGTCAGATTCGCTGGGCTCAGGGCCTATGGACCATCCGGTAGCTCCTTCCACCCAACCCTCTATCCACCAGCCGTCCAGAACGGACAGGCTCATTATGCCGTTGAGGGCGCATTTCATGCCGCTGGTGCCGGATGCCTCGTGAGGTCTGGTGGGGTTGTTGAGCCAGAGGTCCACTCCCTGTACCAGATGGGAGGCAAGTTCCATGTTGTAGTTTTCCAGAAACACGACGCTCAGGGCTCCGTCTATGTCGTGGATGATATTCTGTATCCTCTGAAGCAGTGCCTTTCCTCCGTCGTCCTTAGGATGGGCTTTGCCGGAGAAGACTATCTGAAGCTTGCCCGAGGTTGCCTCCAGTAGTCTCTGAACGTCGGAGAAGATAAGGTCTGCCCGTTTGTACTGCGCTGCCCGTCTAGCGAATCCTATGGTCAGTACGTCCGGGTCCAGGGACCGTCCGGTCATCTCCAGTATGGTGGCTATGAGCCTTGTCTTGTCCGCCTGGTGGGTTCTCCAGAGTATGTCGCTCGGAAGGTTCAGAGCCTGGACCAGTCTGCCCGGGTCGTTTTCCCATCCCGGGATGTGGGAGTCGAAGAGTCTCTTCATGCTGGGGCTCACCCATGTTCCGGGATGGACCCCGTTGGTTACCGAGTCCACGTTTCCGGAGTCGAACATCTTCCTCGATACCTCGGCGTGTCTTTTCGAGACGGCGTTTACGTATCGGCTGAAGGTGTAGCCCAGCTCGGTCATGGAGACTCCCTGAGATGCCGGTAGCATCTGTCTGAGGGTCGCCACGAAGTTTTGCGGCAGGGTCCTCTCTATCAGTCCGAAGGGGAATACGTCGTGTCCCGCCGGGACGGGGGTGTGAGTGGTGAATATGACCTGTTTCTTTATCTTGTCCGGGTCGAAGTAGCCCTGTTCTCTCATAAGCTCTAGGGTCAGAAATCCAGCGTGTCCCTCGTTCAGGTGATAGGTCTCTATGCCGGAGTAGCCCAGGTCTCGGAGCATTCTCAGTCCTCCGACTCCGAGTATCATCTCCTGGCAGAGCCGGTAGGTCTGATCTCCGCCGTAGAGGTCCCAGGACAGACGGCGGTCGTCGGCGTGGTTGCCCTCCACGTCCGTGTCCAGGAAGTAGACCGGAACGGTGTATCCCGAGAGCCCGTGTATGTCGTACACCCAGGCCCTTATCTTTATGTCCCTGCCCCGCAGTTTTACCGTGACGGTGTTAGGCAGTGGGATCAATTCAGTTGAAGGGTTCCATATTACCGGCGATTCCTTCTGCCAGCCTTTTTCGTCGAAGCTCTGACGGAAGTAGCCGTTTCTGTAGAGCATGGTCGTTCCCACCATGGGGACCCCCATGTCGGCGGCGCTTTTGAGTATGTCTCCTGCCAGCACGCCCAGGCCGCCGGAGTAGGTCGGAATAGAGGGTTTTATGGCGACTTCCATGGAGCAGTAGGCCACTTTTCGGAAAGAAGCCTCCTGCTCGAGCAACATTCTAAGGGAGTTGCTAAGTTCGCTTTGTCTGTGAGCCTGCATAAGCATCCGGATCATTCCCTCTCTTTCTTTCTTCCGTATATTTCGATCAGATGTCCCAGGTGGTCTAGTCTGGATTCAGGTATACCCTCTTCGTCCAGCCTCCATCGCCAGTTGCCGTCTTTCAGTGACGGACGGTTCATCCTGGCCTCCGTGCCGAGTTCCAGAAGGTCCTGGGCCGGAACGACAGCCAGT
Source organism: Dethiosulfovibrio russensis (assembly GCF_021568855.1). NCBI lineage: Bacteria > Thermotogati > Synergistota > Synergistia > Synergistales > Dethiosulfovibrionaceae > Dethiosulfovibrio > Dethiosulfovibrio russensis. The sequence continues at coordinate 8,018 of NZ_JAKGUG010000017.1, forward strand.
TCCGCTACCGATCCCAGAGCCATCCTTATGAGGGTCTCCGGGGCGGAGTCTTCGTCGAGTTTCCTACCTAAGTAGGATTCCAGTCTGCTCAGGCTGTCCTCTCCCAGCGTTGAGAACCACCCGGCGGTGGTGTCGTTGTCGTGAGTCCCTGTATATACCGCCATGGAAGGTACGTGGTTGTGAGGTGTGTAGGGAGAGGAGCCTGTGTCTCCGTCGAAGGCGAACTGAAGCACCGCCATACCGGGGATGTCCAGGTACTCCATGGCCTCCTTCACGTCGGGGGTTATCACTCCCAGATCCTCGGCCAGGAAGGGCATGGTGGGAAAGTTTGTCCTCAGTGTCTCGAAGAATCTTTCCGACGGCGTCTCCACCCAGTTTCCTCTCTTGGCGGTAGTCTCATCTGCCGGAACCGACCAGTAGCCCACCAGCCCCCTGAAGTGGTCTATCCGGATTTTGTCGTAAAGCTCCAGGGCGTGTCTCAGCCGACTCATCCACCATCCGAATTCGTCCGGAAGGTGTCGATCCCAGTCGTAGAGGGGGTTACCCCATAGCTGTCCATCTTCGCTGTAGTAGTCCGGAGGAACTCCCGCCACGGCGGACGGACGAAGGTCTTTGTTCAGCTGGAACAGCTCCGGATGAGCCCAAACGTCGGGGCTGTCGTGGATCACGTATATGGGCATGTCCCCTATCAGCTCCAGTCCCTCGTCGGCGCAGAGCCTGTGAAGGGTCCTCTGTTGGCGGAAGAAGATGTATTGTCCGAAGGCCAAAAGATCCATTCCGTCGCTCAGCTCTTCCGATATCTCGGTTATTGCCGATTCGTTCCTGAGGCGGTAGGGCTCGGGCCAGCGGTGCCATGGTTCCATGGAGAAACGTCTTTTCAGAGATCGAAAGAGGCAATAATCCTCCAGCCAGTATCGTTCGGATTCCTTGAACAGTGAGAATCCCATGTCGTCCCTGTTTTTTCGCCAGGCTTTCTCGAGGAGGCCCTCCCTTATTTTCAGGGCTTCCTCGAAGTTCGCCGGTCCGGCTGGGAGCTTAGGGGGCAGATCCCTTTCCTCTATCCATCCGTCCTCGACCATGAGTTCCGGGCTTATGAATAGCCGGTTGCCCGCGAAGGCAGATATGGGGCTGTATGGCGAATGTCTGAAAATCGCCGATGTCTCGTTCATCGGTAGAGTCTGCCAGTCGAGTCCCTGTCGGACGAGGGACCTCACCAGTCTGTGGGCCTCCGGTCCCATGTCCCCCACGCCCCAGGGCGACGGCAGGGATGATATGTGAAGAAGTAACGCCGATCGTCTCATGGAAAAACACCTCCTCGTCTTTATTCATTGTACTATGACGAAAGGTCTATATATAATCGAAGATAGAAGTGAAAGGAGGCTCAATCCATCATGGCCGATTCACGGTTAAGCGATTACGACGTTTTTCTCTTCCGGCAGGGGCGGCATTACCGTCTTTACGAGCGTCTCGGTTCTTTTCCGAAGGAGGGAGGCACCAGCTTCGCTCTTTGGGCGCCTAACGCTCGGGAGGTCTCGGTTCTGTGCGATTCCAATGGTTGGACTCCCGGAATCGCCCCCCTTTATCTCAGAGAGGACGGCAGCGGTATCTGGGAGGGGACTGTCTCGGGGATCTCCATCGGGGATCTGTATAAATACGGCATAAAGACCGGCTCCGGCGAGTGGCTTCAAAAAGGGGATCCTATGGCCTGCCGTTGGGAGACTCCCCCCAGGAGTGCCTCCATGGTGTGGAACGTCGATTATGAGTGGTCCGACCGAAAATGGATGGAGAACAGGGGAGAGCGGCTTCCTCTGGACGGTCCCTGGTCGGTCTACGAGGTCCATCTGGGGTCGTGGAAGAGGCGGGACGGATCTTTTCTGTCCTACAGGGAGATTGCCCCACTGTTGGCCGATCACGTTCTCCAGGCGGGGTTTACTGCGGTGGAGCTGCTTCCTGTGATGGAACATCCTTTCTACGGTTCCTGGGGATACCAGGTCTTGGGCTATTTCGCTCCCTCCGGGAGATACGGTTTGCCGGAGGACTTCATGTATCTCGTCGATTATCTCCACAGCAGGGGGGTCGCCGTCATCCTGGATTGGGTCCCCTCTCATTTTCCCTCCGATGCCTACGGTCTGGCTCGTTTCGATGGGACCGCTCTGTACGAGCATCCCGATTCCAGGAGGGGCTACCATCCTCAGTGGACGAGCTGCATATTTAACTACGGAAGGCACGAGGTTCGGTCGTTCCTCATAAGCAGCGCCGCGTTCTGGCTGGATATGTACCACGCCGATGGGCTGAGGGTGGACGGAGTGGCCTCCATGCTCTATCTGGACTACTGTAGGGAAAGAGGGGAGTGGGAGCCCAACCGGTACGGAGGAAGGGAGAACCTTGAGGCGGTCTCCTTTCTTCGGGAGCTGAATTCCGAGATTTCCAGGGGCTTTCCCGATGTTGTTACGGTCGCGGAGGAGTCCACCGACTGGCCCAGGGTGACCGGTCCCGCCCATCTGGGCGGCCTGGGATTTTCCATGAAGTGGGATATGGGGTGGATGCACGACACTCTGTCTTACTTTTCTCGAGATCCGATCCATAGGCCCTGGCATCATGAGGAGATAACTTTCGGTCTTTGGTACGCTTTTTCCGAAAGATTCGTCCTCCCTGTATCCCACGACGAGGTGGTCTACGGAAAAAGATCGCTTCTGTCCAAGATGCCAGGGGATCAGTGGAGGAAGAAGGCCAATCTCAGGCTTCTGTTTGCCCTGATGTTCGTTCACCCGGGAAAGAAGCTGCTTTTCATGGGTTGCGAGATCGGTCAGTGGCGCGAATGGGACCACGAGGTGGAGCTGGACTGGGCTCTTCTGGACGACCCTAGTCACAGGGGTATTCTTCGTCTGGTGTCGGATCTCAACCGTCTCTACCGAGAGGAGGAGGCGCTTCACAGGGATTTCGACCCCGACGGTTTCAGATGGATAGACTGTTCCGATAGGGGACAGAGCGTTTTTGCCATGATGAGACCATCCGGTTCAAGATCGGTGGTAGGGGTCTTCAACTGCACGCCCATCCCCAGGACGGGCTACAGGATAGGGTTGCCGTCAGGAGGTCGGTGGCTGGAGTTGTGCAACACCGATTCGAACGATTACGGAGGAAGCGGCGTCGGGAATCTGGGCGGGGTATCGGCCGAAGAAGTTGCCTGTCATGGCCTGAGTTTCTCTGTGGAGATTGTTCTACCGCCGCTCGGGGCGGTCATACTGGCGCCGGAGACGAGTTTGTCCGACGGGAGGGAATAGCTGTGAGCCGTTACGTCTGCATACATGGACATTTCTATCAGCCACCGAGGGAAAATCCCTGGACCGGAGTGGTGGAGCGTCAGGAGACGGCCTCTCCCTGGCACGACTGGAACGAGAGGATCTCGGATCAGTGTTACGGTCCTTGCGGTGCCGCCAGACTGTTGGACGAAGAGGGTCTAATATCCTCTACCAGGAATTGCTACGGCTCCATAAGCTTCAACGTTGGCCCCACTCTTCTTGGTTGGCTCGAGGACCGTCGTCCTTGGATATACCGTTCCATGTTGGAGGCGGATCGCATCGGCGCGGAGAGGTTCGAGGGGCACGGCCCTGCCATCGCCCAGGTCTACGGTCACGCTATCCTTCCCCTGGCCTCCGAAAGGGACAGACGTACCCAGGTGGTGTGGGGAATATCCGATTTCGTCCGTCGTTTTCGTCGGCGTCCCGAGGGTATGTGGCTTCCCGAGGCGGCGGTGGATACGGAGTCTCTCGAGGTTTTGGCAGGTGAAGGAATCAAGTTCGCCCTGTTGGCACCCCATCAGGTCTTGCGTTTGGCCTCGGATGCACCTATAGACATATCGAAACCCTACATATGCAGGCTGCCGAGCGGCGCGAAGATCTCCCTGTTTTTCTACGATGGAGAGCTAGCTCGAGAGATGGCTTTCGGTGCCGCCCTGGAGGACGGTCGAAGGTTGGCTCGGAGGTTGTCGGATCGTTGTCCCGACCGGAACGGTCCTGCCCTCGAGCATGTCGCCGTGGACGGAGAGACCTTCGGTCATCATCATCGTTTCGGAGAGATGGCTCTGGCCGCATGTCTGGACGAGCTGGATCGTCTTCCCGACGTGGATTTGACTGTGTATGGTCGTTTTCTGGAGATATGCCCCCCGGAGAGCGAGGTCGAGATAGTCGAGAGGTCTTCGTGGAGTTGCGTCCATGGTGTGGAGCGTTGGCGTTCCGACTGCGGCTGCTCCGACGGCGGGCACCCTCAGTGGCATCAGCGTTGGAGGGCGCCTATGAGGGGTGCTCTTGAAAGCCTGCAGAGGGAGGTAGACGAGCTGTTTCAGGAAAGAGGGTCGTCTCTTTTCTCCGATCCCTGGGCGGTTCGGGACCGATCGGAACGGCTGTATTCCAAGCTATCTCCTTCGGACAGGTTAGCTTTTCTTAGAGACGAGGCTGGGCGGGACCTTTCCTCCGAGGATGAGTCTCTGGGGCTCTCCCTACTTGAGATGGAGCGTTGTTCCATGTTGATGTTCTCCAGCTGCGGCTGGTTTTTCGACGATATCTGTCGGATAGAGGCGATCCAGGTGTTGCGGTATGCCGCTAAGGTGTTGGATTTGGCCGAGAGATTGGGAAAACCCGGACTTCGCAAGCCTTTTATGGATGCCTTGGAAAAGGCCCCGAGCAACGTCCCGGAGCTGGGAGACGGCAGCAGGATCTTTTCCTTCTTCGTGGAGCCCGCCTCGATGGATCTGCCGAGGGTGGCGGCTCACGTCGCCCTTTATCGCCTTTTCGATCTCGATCCCGGAGAGACCGAGTTTCCACTGATGTCGGTGAAGGACGGCACGGTGTGCAGATGTTCCTCCGACGGGGAAGAACGGTTTTTCGGCCAGCTGACCGTTCGTTCCGAGTTGACCGGCAGGTCCATGGAGCTGCTTACCCTGGCGGTTTGGTGGGGAGGGCGCAGGGTCCTGTGTGGAGCTTTGCCAATAACGGAGGGAGCCGATCCCGAGGTTCTGCTGGAACGTGTGAGGCTCGCCTCGAACCGTGACGATCGATCCGTTTTGGGGAGCATCTTCGGACACAGGCTCTATTCGTTGCGTCATCTGTTTCGGGATAGTCGCGACAGGGTGGTCGATGAGATAAAGAGTCGCTGCGAGAAAGGACTTGCTTTAGCTGTGAGGGATGTGGTCCTTAGGGACGAGAACCTCCTTTTGCTGGACGGAGGAGAGTCCGTTCCCCTTCGTTCCGCCGCCAAGATCTTCGTCGATTATCGGTTGAACCGCGAGTTGTCCAGGGATAGGCCATCCTACGGAGATCTGATCGACCTGCTGGGCAGGTCTCGTCGGTGGGGTGTCCAGTTGGACAGGGAGAGGCTGGAGAAAGTGATCAGGTCGAGGATGGTCTTTCTGGCTATGGAGCTGGAGCGGAACTCGGTGGATACCGACGTAGTGCTTGAAGATATGTCAGGACTTCTGGATCTTATGGATCGTGCCGACGTCAAGGTGGATCTGTGGCCCTTTCAGAAAGCCCTGTTGGAGCTGAAGGAAAGGGCCGAAAAAGTGGATGTTCGTTTGCTTCAGAGGATCGGCTGTTCCACCGGGGGCGCGACGGATCGTAGATAGGCTTCGGGATGGATCCAGGAGTAGACGTCTTTGTCGTAACGGACCGGAGATGTGGCTCCTTCTCTTATGGCGTTAACCAGATCTGTCATGGACCGTATGGGCCGATGGAACCGGGTGGCGAAAAGGCCTATGCGGTCCTCCCAGTGGGAATCACTGCCGCCCAGCATCGAGCTGTCCATATCTAGGGCGGTTTCCAATGCCATCTCGTTGTGGTGGGGCTTGGTGCTGCCGTTGAAGGTCTCTACCCCGTGCATATGGGGACAGAGTCGCATCACCTTTCCCATCCCTCTGCCGTTGTCCCTGAAGGGGTGGGCCGCTGCGCTGGCTCCTCCGACCGAGGAGACCAGTTCGGCCAGGTCAGGAGCGTGCATCTTCTTCTCCGGGAGCCGGTCCAGGCCGTATACGAGCAGGTCTCCCTCGTAGGTAAGTATCTCCGCCCCCACTAATATGAGAAAGTCGTATCTATCGGACAGCTCTTCGGCCATAGGGGCCAGCTTAAGTGTGTCGTGATCTGTGATGCATATTCCGTCCATGGAAAGTTCCTTCGCTCGGGCGACCGCTCTCTCCAGAGGTAAAAAGCTGTCCGGCGATCCCTCCATGGTGTGCAGGTGGGTATCTATTATCATGGAAACTCTCCTTTGTATCTCCGTCTACTTATCGGAGTAGTTTTTATTCCATTGAATTATACCGAAGCCTGGGATTTTCGCAACGTCCTATGTCGTGATCCTTCCGTTTCCGAAAAGAAGGGATGTCGTAACCTCTTTTTTGTAGTATAAGGAAAAGCCTTTACGAAACTTACATTCTGGAGGTGTACCGATGCTCAGATCGGACTATCATGTACATACGTCTTTTTCCGGTGACTGCGACGAACCGTTGGACCGGGTCTTACAGAGAGCCTGTGATCTCGGATTGAAAGAGATAGCCATAACGGACCACATGGATCTCGATTTTCCTAGCGAGGCGGTGAACTTCGACCTGGACGTGCCTTCCTATCTGGAGACTCTTGTTTGGTGTCGGGCCCGGTGGGTCGACAGAATAAAACTTAGGGTCGGTTTGGAAGTCGGATTGGATATCTCAAAGAAGGACAGAATAGCTTCGGTCTTGGAGAACAACGATTGGGATTTCGTTATAGGATCCCTTCATTGCGTGGATGGAAAGAGCATGGGAGAGGACGGTTTTTTCAAGGGAAAGACCAGAGACGAGGCTCACGGGAGGTACTTCGAAGCTATGTTGGATAGCGTCAAGGCCTTTTCCGGCTTCTCCGTCGTGGGGCATATGGATTTCGTTAGGCGCTACGGAGCAGGAGTCTACGGCGACAGGCACAGCGTTATAGACCGTGAGCTCCATAAGGATAGGATAGACGAGATCCTTCGGGAGCTGGTTAAAAGAGGTATCGGTCTGGAACTCAACACATCCGGTCTTCGCTACGGCCTCGATGCCTTTCATCCCGGAGATTGGATACTGCGTCGTTACAGAGAGCTCGGAGGAGAGATGATTACCGTGGGCTCCGATGCCCACAGGCTCAAGGACATCGCCGACGATTTCTTTCTAGCGGAGGGACTGCTGGAGGCCCTCGGGTTTCGCTATACATGTAGTTTCCAGGGAAGGACTCCAAGGTTCTACTCACTGGCAGCCTAAGCCCCGTAAAAATATACTGCGATCTTTTTTCGACTAGGAGAGGCTTAACGGCCTCTCTTTTTTGTTTGCCCTGAGAGTATTTTATGGATAGGATTGTTCTCAGAGGAATGTCCAGTCATGGCAGGAGGTGCTCCCTTGGACAGAAAAGAGATGTTACGAGATCCGTTGGTGTGGAAGTTCAGGATGTACGGTTTTCTCAAAAACCTGCGTTTTTTCGAGCCCTATATGCTCTTGTACCTCATAGGAGCAGGATTGTCTCTATTTCAGATAGGTCTTCTGTTTTCCCTAAGAGAAGCGGTCATATACGTTTTCGAGATACCGTCGGGAGTTCTGGCCGATCATTGGGGGAGGAAAAAGGAGCTCCTTCTCTGCTTTGTTTTTTATCTTATATCCTTCGCTCTTTTTTTCATCGGCCGATCTTTGCCGATTTTCGCCGGGGCGGTAGCCTTTTTCGGCCTTGGCGAGGCCTTTCGTTCCGGAACCCACAAGGCCATGATCTATACCTATCTTGATCACTATGGCGTGGCGAACGAGAAGACCTTTCTGTACGGCAGGACCAGGGCCTGGTCGCTGCTGGGTTCGGCCCTCTCCGCTCTGATAGCCGTGCCTCTGGCTTTGGGATTGCCGGCCTATCGATGGCTCTTCATAGTTGCAATGCTTCCCTATATAGGGGATCTCGCTTTGATATGGAGCTATCCCGACTGGCTGGACAGGGACGAGACCCTATCGGAGGAAAAATCCGAGAGGGGATTTCTGTCCTTCGGCTTCCGTTCGCTTCGATCGGTTATGAGGGATAGAAGGCTTATGAGGGCGTTATTGAGTTCGTCCATATACGATGGCCTGTTCAAGATAATCAAGGACTACGTCCAGCCGATACTGGCCTTGGTGCTGGTGGGTACCCTGGCCGGAGACGGCGACAGGGCCCTGACCGTATGGCTCGGCTTGACCTACTGTATATTCCATCTGGCCGGTTCAGCCGCGTCCGCATCGATATGGAGGCTCAGGCGAAGAATCTCCTCCGCCTGGCTTATGAACGCATCCTTCGACGTTATGGGAATGGCGGCCCTCCTTCTGGCGGGAGTCTCCCTCTGGGGATCTCCTCTGACAGTGGCGGCGGTGTTTTTCCTCCTTTACGTCATGAAGGACGCCAGGCGGCCTATCTTCGTCGATCTCTGCGGCGACCTTATGGATCGAGACGTTAGAGCCACCGTAATGTCGGTGGACAGCCAGTTTCGTTCTTTACTGGCGGTGATCGCCGCCCCTCTGCTCGGATGGGTGGCGGACGGCACAGGTCTTCCAGTGGCCTTCGCCATGGTAGGGCTTTTCATGCTGGCCTCGAACAGATGGCTCAAGGTACAGAGTCGGGAAATTGCGGTGATCCCCGAAATAGAATCTCCCGACGGTAGCTAAAAGAAATCGGAACAATGAAACTTGAAATTGGTGGTTGACGGATGGAGTGTCTGTGGTGTATTATTCCTTCTGCGCCGCTGAGCCGGCCGCCTCGTAAGGCAGCTGTAACAGAGGGCGCGAGAACATTGACAGCCGAAAATGGGGAAACAGAA
>NZ_JAKGUG010000018.1 GCF_021568855.1 Dethiosulfovibrio russensis
TTATGTCCCCTCTCTTTCTGAGACCTATGATACAGCAGCCTGTTCTTCACCTTAACCTAGCAACTTACTCGGTGGTCCATTTTTCCGGGTCCACTATACTCCCATCATGGAGGAACGACAGAGAGATTGTGGAGGATAGATTAATCTGGAGGGCTTGGGAGAAGGTTTTATCTGGAACGGTCAACTCCTACTATCTTCCTCCTGGAGAAAAAAGAATATATCTGCATCTCCAGGATAGTCTTAATGGCCTATAAAAAGAGAGGGGGAGACCCCCTCTCTTTTTGCTTTATGGGTCTCTCTAAAAACTAACTTCCGAGTCTTCTCAATTGAGGTCGTCCCGCCTGCGCTCTGTCTCGCCCGAGCGTATTTTCGACCTGCCTGTTCCGTTTCGTGCTACATGATGGCAGACGGCCTTTACGAGGACCAGCGTTTTTAGAGGTGCCCTTATCTCATTTCCGTTCGAAGTTGGTCTAGCCAGGAAACGATTCTTCCCTCTGTAAGCTCCGGTTGATTCGTTTCGTCTATTGCCAGTCCGAGGAACTCTCCGTCTCTTATTGCCAGCTCTCCTCCCGAATAGCCATCGGTAGAGCGCTTGCCTATGACCTGGATACCTTTGTCCGCGATGGCATCATGGAGAAGCCCTAGGGCATCTACGAAGGTGTCGCCGAAACCCTCCTGATCTCCCGTTCCGAAGAAAGCTACCTTTTTGCCGGACAGATCGGCCTGTTCCAGTTTGGGAAGATAGTCGTTCCAATCGTCCTGTAGCTCCCCCATCCCCCAGGTGGAGGATCCTAGAATTACAACGTCATATCCGGTGACGGCCTCGTCCCCGGCGGACGCGACGTCGAAAAGGTCCGCTCCCAGATCCTTGGCTATCTTCTCCGCGACCGCCTTTGTAGCTCCGGTGGTGCTACCGTACAGTACACTTATAGTTGCCATCTATAAAGCGCCTCCTTTTGTAGTTTGTTTATGCTAACAAATCTTATCATGCCTAAGACGGCTAGGCAAGGTGTCAGACTTCTTTTGTTGGCGAAAGAGGGGTTGACCTTTATAAGATAGGGTGATAAAGTCTCGTTAGTTAAGGCTAACAGAGCCTTTTCGCCTGAAATTCATCCTCCAAGGGGAGGTCTTTTGGCTTCCCCTTCCCCCAATTTTTTGTCGCCTTTGGGAGGTGTCGTAAGATGCAGAACTCTCGATCCATGTCGATCTGCCCTTCCGGAACGAAGGGACTAGTGTTGGTGATCGACGGTGGTAACTGCATGAGAAATCGGTTGGCCGATATGGGAGTCTTTCCAGGGGCCTTGGTGGAAGTGCTAAGAAACGAGGGTGGCCCGGTTTTGCTCAAGGTCGGCAGCGGTCGATTGGCTTTAGGGAGGCAGATGGCAGAGAGGATAATGATCGCTTAAACCCGAAACTACCGGCGGATTCGCCGGTTTTTTCGGTCGTTTTTTTGGGTTAGATGATAGTAACTTTGTTGGAACGGGGGTAGCGCTGTGACTTTGGACGAGGTGAAGCCAGGAAGCACCGTCCGTCTGGTCCGTAACGGGGCCAGGGGTGTGGTGGGCCAGAGGCTTATGGATATGGGGTTTTTTAGGGGGGTCACCGTCAAGGTGGTCCGGAACGCACCGCTTGTAGATCCGGTGGAGTTCCTTCTGGGGAGTCAGCACGTTACCGTAAGACACGCCGAGGCGGCCACTATAGAGGTCGAGCCGATATGACGATCTCAAACACTGTAGTCGCTCTGGCCGGTCAACCCAACTGTGGTAAGTCGACCATCTTCAATATGTTGACAGGGGCTCGGCAGCACGTGGCCAACTATCCAGGGGTGACCGTGGACATAAAGAGAGGGAAGTATCGATACCAAGATCGTTCATTCGACGTGGTTGACCTTCCCGGGACCTACAGCCTCACGTCCTATTCATCCGAGGAAATGGTTGCCCGGGACTTCATCCTGGGAGGCGAGGCCGACGTCGTGGTTGGAGTCGTGGACGGTTCCAACCTTCGCAGAGGGCTTTACCTTACATTTCAGCTTCTGGAGATGGGAGCTCCTCTGGTGGTGGCTCTGAATATGGTTGATGTCGCCAGGTCGAAGGGAACTCCCGTCGATGTGGATGTCCTCTCGAGGGAGTTGGGCGTTCCCGTTCTCGAGACCGTCGGCAACAGAGGAATCGGAGGCAAGGAGCTTAAGAGGGTTCTTTTTTCCTTTTCCGCTGATGAAGGAAGATCTCCCTTTGTAGTGGATTACGGACCTTTGGAGCCTCTGATATCGGACCTTTCCGATGAGATGAATTCTATCCCTGAGATATCCTTCCCAGCTAGGTGGTCTATCATAAAGCTTTTAGAGGGAGATTCCTCAGTCATGGAACGGGTGGGAGCCTCCGGAGATAGAGGAAGAGTTCTTTTGGAAAAGGTCTCTCGTTTGGCCGCCTCTTTCGAGGAGGAGCACGGCGACGATCCCAGGTCTCACATAGGTCTCTGTCGTCACCTGAGAGCGGAGGAGATAGAGTCCCGATGTGTGAAGGATAGCTCTGCCGGAAAAGTGTCCTGGACGGACAGAATAGATTCTGTCGTGGTTCACAGGTTCGGCGGTCCCCTGATACTTCTGGCCGTGGTCTACGGGCTTTACGAGCTGGCGATAGTACAGGGTTATAAGGCCACCGAGTATCTGGTACCTTGGCTCAGTCGTTTCGAGGCTTTGGTGTCCGGGTGGTTACCTCCTGCCGGAGTGCTGGAGGAGCCTCTGATCCGCTCATTGGTGTTGAGCGTGGTGGCGGCGATCAACTCTGTTCTTATATACGTACCTATATTCCTCATACTCTTCGCGTCGATAGCCATTCTGGAGGACGTAGGGTATATGCCGAGGATGGCCTTTATTCTCGACCGTCTATTCCGTAAGTTCGGGCTTCACGGTCAGTCTACCCTACCTCTGATACTGGGAGGGGTTTTCGTCGGAGGGTGTGCCGTCCCGGGTGTCATGGCGACAAGGGTCATAGCGGACGAGAAGGCTCGATTGGCTACCATACTGGTGGTTCCTCTGATGAACTGCATGGCCAAGATTCCCCTCTACACTCTGTTAATAAGCGTTTTCTTCGCCGATCGTGGGGGGGCTATGATGGCCTTCATTTCCACTATAACCATAATTTTCGGTCTGGCCGTGGCGAAGATACTGTCTTTAACGGTCCTGAAGGGAAAAGAAAGCTCTCCCTTCGTCATGGAGCTGCCCTCCTACCATAGGCCTACCGTTAGAGGGGTGGTCACCAGATCGATCGAGAGAACCTGGCTCTTTCTGAAAAAAGTTGGAACGGTTGTCGTCGCGGTAGCTATTTTGGTCTATTTTCTGATCAACTATCCCTCTCTACCCCAGGAGCGTTATTCCTCTTTTACCGAAAGGGCAAGCGAGCTCGTGGCTGGCTTTCAGTCTAAGGTAGAGGGAACGTCCTACGGGAAAATGCTGGATAGCGAGAGCGGAGTTATCCGTCTCATCGACTATATGGAAAAGTTTAAAAGTGCCAGAATGTCCGGACAGGACATTGAAAGCTTGAACGCGAAGTTCAAGGCTATGGATCCCGAATTTTTCCCCCTGATAGATCGTTCTAACAGATCGGACAAGGACGCGAAGAAGGTCAACAGGGCTTATAAGCTTTTCAGGAGAGACAGGGCCTTCCTCATGAAGGAAATGTCCGACGAGAGGACCAACGATAGTTGGCTTGGGCGTGCAGGAAAAGCCCTGGAACCAGTGACCCATTATGCCGGGTTCGACTGGAAGGTGAACGTGGCTCTGCTTAGTTCTCTGGCTGCCAAGGAAAGCAGTGTGGCTACCTTGGGGATGATATATCGTCCAGTCGACTCCGATCAGGGCTCCCTGGAGGAAGGCATAAAGAAAGAGGGAGGAATGACACCTCTTCATGCCTTGGCGCTGATGGTCTTCATGGCCCTCTATCCCCCCTGCGTGGCGACTTTGATAATGGTCAAGGTGGAGTCGGGGAGCTGGAAATGGGCCTTCTTTTCCTTGGGGTATCCGATAGTTTTAGGGCTTTTCTGCGCGTCACTGATATTTACAGTAGGCAGTAACTTGGGCCTGTCCGGGTTTACCGCAACCTGGGTTTTCTACGGCTGTGCCCTTTTAACGACATTTGCCCTCGGTCTTATCAATCCATCGAGTCGAGAGGCATCCATAGAGAAAGGGAAGGAGGTGTAATACATGAAGAGAAGAGTTATATTCGCTTTGGGAATGGCCCTGTGTTTGGCCTGGACCGTGGTCGCTTACGCCCATACTCCCATCTGCGCCTGTTATCTCAACGGTGACGGTACCGTTACCTGCGAGGGTGGTTTCTCCGATGGATCTTCCGCCGCCGGTGTCAAGATGACGGTACGTACTTCCGACGGCGCGGTTATCCAGGAGGGAAAGATGGACGATCTCGGCGAGTTCATCTTCGACGTCCCCGAAGGGGATTACGAGGTTGAGTTCAACGCCGGACCGGGTCACGAGGTCTTGATAAAAGGTGAGGAAATACAGTAAGCCATAGACCCCGGGGTGCCTCGTCAGGCGCCCCGGTTATCTCGAGAGGAGTGACTTTATATGAAGCGTAGCGGTGTTTTGGGGCTCGCCTGTGCCCTTATCTGTTCTCTCAGCGTTCCGGCTTTCGCCCATTTTCAGATGGTATATACCCCTGAAAGCGCTCTGACCAAACCGGAGACCTTGAATCTCAAACTTGTTTTTACCCATCCCTTCGAGGCAGGACACACCATGGATATGGACGGTGTGGACAGTTTCGTGATGCTCCATAAGGGCAAGAAGACCGATCTCACCAAGTCGGTCAAGCCTATAATGTGGACCAGTCTCACCAACTCAGGAAAGGGATACGAGGCCGAGGTTCCCCTGAGAGGTATGGGAGACTTCGTCTTCGGTCTGGTCCCCATGCCATACTTCGAGGCATCCGAAGGGATCTGGATGCAACAGTGCACCAAGATGATAGTCAACGTCGCGGGGCTTCCCACCGACTGGAACGAGGAGATCGGCCTGCCTGCCGAGATAGTTCCTCTGGACAAGCCCTACGGTCTCTGGACCGGCAACGTCTTCCGCGGTGTGGTTAAGGCCAACGGAGAGCCCGTTCCCTTCGCCGAGATCGAGGTGGAGTATCTGAACCACCTTCCTATGTTGGAGGGTAATTCCTTCGCCGCCGAAGCAGCCGTGGAGGCCCCCCAGGACTGTTTCGTCACCCAGACCATCGTTGCCGACGCCAACGGAACCTTCGTCTACTCTATTCCCAAGGCCGGTTGGTGGGGATTCGCCGCTCTCGGAGTTATAACAGAGGAGTACAAGGGAGCCGAGCTCGGGAAGGATGCCGTCATTTGGGTCCAGGCCCGGGATATGAATTAGACTCTGAGATCTCTGACAAAAAAGGCCGTCCCGTTATTCTTAGGGGCGGCTTTTTATTTTTGTACTTCTTTCTCCGCCGAGGCGATAGATCCTCCCAGGCTTATGCTTAAAGAGGGGAACAGGACCTTTCTTGGATTGGACGGCTCTCAAATCCGAAAAGCGTCGATCTGTCTATCCCCTTTGGTTGGAGGTGTCTTTCTATGGATATTTACCTTGAGACGGAAGGTAGCCAGTCAGACCGAGGCCCTTACGGCCCAGTTGGACAGGAGTGAAAGGGCGGAGAGGGAGGTAATACGTCTCAACTCCGAGCTCCGAAGAACCCAGAGGGAGATCGCCTTCACTCTGGGCGAGGTGATAGAGAACAGGTCTAAGGAAACGGCCAATCACGTTCGCAGGGTAGCCGCCATGACCGAATCCCTAGCTTTGATGAGAGGTCTTACCGTGGACGAATCCAGAAGGATCGCCTTGGCTTCCTCCATGCACGATATAGGAAAGATAGGCATACCCGATAGGATTTTATCGAAACCCGGTCCCCTTTCGGAAGAGGAATTCGAGCTCATGAAGGAGCATACAGTGCTGGGCTACGAGATACTTTCTCGAACAGGAGGTCCTCTTTTTGGTATAGCCGCCCGGATAGCCCACGAACATCACGAGAGATGGGACGGAAAAGGCTACCCAAGGGGAATTGCTGGAGAGGAGATTTCGATTGAGGCCAGGATCGTGGCGATAGTGGATGTTTTCGACGCTCTGTCCCATAAAAGGGTTTATAAAGAAGCCTGGCCGGCTCAGAGGATTCTGGATCTGATATCGGAGGAGAGGGGTTCTCATTTCGACCCGTCCTTGACGGATCTTTTTTTATCGAATTTCTCCGTGTTCTCCGAGATATGCGACTCCATGCCGGATAGCACATGAATATCACGGAATAAAAGGGCAGCCCGGTCATAGTGCCGAGCTGCCCTTTAGCCTATAAGTTCCTCTCTGTCAGGTCTCTTTTTGAGGTATCTGGCACATTGTTTCATTCTGTCGTACCCCAACATTATCCCGAGGATAAAGTCCTGCTCGTCCGTAAGCTTGGATAGATCGGTCGTTCCGAAACGGCTGACCACAGCTATGCAGTCGGGATGTCCGAAAAACACGTTTATCCGGCCGTTGCCTATGGGGTGTATGACGTAGGGTATCCCGTGATGATTCAGTTTATGCTCGATTTGTCCTTTTTCTGAAATCGAGGCGGTGTGAAGTATCAGGTTTCTGAGTCCCTTCCAGTATTCGTAAACGTGATGGCAGAAGATTTCCATATAAAACGCCTCCATGGAATAAATAGGAGGAGCCCGGGGGGAACCGGGCTCCAGCATTGAGAGGGGGAATTTGACATCATGTCAGGAAAGAACGGAAGGGGAGTTCGTTCTTTCTAACTTCCTGACTGGCCATAGGATACATCCGTTTGTTCGTCTTGTCAAACACTTTTTCTCGTTTCCAGAACTAAAAAAGGGAACCCGAAAAAAACGGGTTCCCTTTGTAGGTATTTTACCTATGGATTGGTGGAGGTCATTCTTTTCCACTTGGACTCCCTTTCCATCCGCCTCTCCGTAAAGAACTTCTGTCTCTGGCGTTTAATCTCCAGATCCTCTTCCGCCAGTTCTTTCCTCTTCTCCTTGGCTTTGTCCGACTTCTTCTTGAGGTCTTTCATCTCGTAGAAGGCCTTGCGCCTTTCCTGTCCCTCCTTGACCGTTTTCTGGTGTATGTCGACCATGTCGATGTTGGCCTTATGGATGTTCTTTTTCGCTTTTTTTAATTCTTCGAGAAGATCTTCATCGGTCTGTGGTACTTTTACGGGTGGATTTTGGTTTATTCGCATGGCCCTCCCTCCTCGAAAACTCGTCTATATATATGTTATCGGATTTTTCCCCTTTGTCCATCAGCCTCTTTTCGGGAAAAAACGGAAAAACCGGGGGATCCCTCTCGATCCCCTGGACATAATCCAGAGAGCTACCAAAAGGGTGGAGGATCCCCAGCTTATCCACGGAGAGAGGATCTCCTCGGTCTGCCCTACGGTGGCCTGGGCTGAGGTACCTAAAAACCCGTACAGTCCGTCGAGAGCCAGGCCGGAGGCCACGGATACCACCGCTATAGATCCCAGATATATGAGGAGTCTTTTCGTCCCCAAAATTCTATGCAGTACCGGGATGGCCGATACGTTGGTCGCCGGTCCCGCCATGAGAAAGACGAGGGCCGCTCCTGGCGATACTCCCTTAAGTATCAAGGCTGCCGCCAGAGGGGTGGAGGAAGTGGCGCAGATATACATCGGTATTCCCGCTACCAGCATTATGAGCATGGATCCTATGCCGCCTCCCAGGGATCCCTCGAGGAAGGTCTGAGGCACGGCGACGGCTATGATTCCCGATAGGGCTATCCCTAGGAAAAAGGCGCCGGCCAGGTCTCCCCATATGTCGAAAACGGCGAATCTCAGCCCGTCTATGATCTTATCGCGGATCGAGTGGTGCTCGCCGTCTCGAATATGTCCGTGGTCGTGTTCGTGGTGGCCGTGACATGAGCTACAGGTGACGTCCGGCCTCTCTTTAGTGTTTTTGTCCTCCTCTTCCCCTCCGAAAAATACGGATAGGATTCCTGCGGTAAAAGCCGATATGAACGCCACTATCGGACGGGCCACCGTCATGATGGGATCCAGAAGGGCGTAGCTCATAGCTATGGAGTCCACCCCGGATTCCGGCGTCGAGATCAGAAAGGCGGTGGTCGCACTCGCCGACGCTCCCTGTTTTCTCAGTCCCGCCGCCGCCGGGATCACCCCGCAGGAACACAGGGGTAGGGGGATTCCCGCCAGTGAGGCTCTCACCACGGGGGCTACACCACGTCCTCCCAGAAAACGGTTGACCCAGCCGGGATCTATGAATGCTTTCAGAAATCCGCTGAGCATGATCCCGATCAACATGTAGGGGGCCGCATCGAGAAACATATGTCCCGCTTCTTTGACGATTTCCACCGTAAAATTCATCTTTCCTCTTCCCTTCCTCTATGTTCCTGGTGCTCCAGGCCTATAGTCAATATCAGGTATACGTGATGATCGTCGAGAGAGTAGAACAACTTCTGACCCTCCCGTCTTCTCTTGACTAGCTTGAGCTGTCTGAGGCTTCTGAGGTGATGGGACGTCGACGAATCGCTTATTCCCAAAGAAGAGGATATCTCGGAAACGCATTTCTCCGTCTCCATAAGTTCGAGCGCTATCCCCAGCCTCGTAGGATCTCCCAGAGCCTTGAACATGGCTGACAATTCCTCCAAAAAAGGTCTATCCTTTCCCAAGTCGGACCCACTCCCTTCGATATATGAGTATATATTCAAATATACCTTTAGTCAAGTATCCCTTGCGGTTTCAGGCGGAAACTGATATACAAACACACGTGGTTTAAAGAAGGGAGAGGAAAATATGTCCCGAAAAAAAGCTTTTCGGATGACTTTAATAACCGTTTGCATAGCCATAGGGTCCTGGTTTTTTGGCTTGGCTGCGGGGAAAATCGTTGTGGATTCCTGGGATCTGGAGGATTGTTGGATAGTGGAGATAGAGACGTTCCGGCAGGTAGAGGAGGATCCGTCGGAAAAAATGAGCGAGGACGACGGATGGAAAAGCCTTCGCTTCGAAGTCTTGGCTACATTTCTCACAGGAGATTTGGAAGGAAGAAGCGGCAAGGTCACGGTGGAACAGCTGGAGGGTAGTTATCTGAAGATGGTTCCCGGAAAGAAGTATATCCTTATGGCAGATCGTTTCCCCGACGGGGTGGTCCAATATTCCGTCAGCGACAGTTTTAGGCTTCCCTGGGTGGTATCCTTTATCGTCTTCTCCGTTTCGTCCGTATGTTTTTTTGCAGGGTGGGCCGGGGTTAGGGCCCTGATAGGGTTGGGAATTTCTCTGGCGGTGTTATTGAAGGGGTTCGTCCCTGCCGTACTTTCCGGTTTCGATCCGGTTTTTTCCGCCATAGTTGCGGTGGCGTCAGTTTCGGTTGTCACCGTATTTCTTGTCGTTCGTAGACCGGCCTACAGGCCGATAGCTTTTTTAGGCGCCATAGGAGGAGCCTGTGCGGCCTGGGCTCTCGGGGCCTCGGCGAACTGGCTCTGGCAGATCACTGGTCTCGGCGGCGAGGGGGCGGCTCTTTTCGCCAGCTCCTTTCCCGGATACGATATGAGAGGCATCTTTCTGGCCTCCGTCATAATAGGGGCCATAGGGGCTGTTTTGGACGTGGCCATATCTGTTACGTCCTCCATGGCGGAGCTCGTGGATTACGATCCAGCCATCCCGATGCCGAGACTTTGGCTTTCCGGAATAAGCGTGGGACGAGAGATACTGGGAAGCATGATCAACACCTTGATCCTGGCCTATTTCGGAAGTTCTCTGATAATGACCCTTTTGATGGTGACGTCCGAAATAGACTTGAATTTTCTTCTTAACGATCCTATGGTCGCTCAGGAACTGATCCAGAGTTTGGCCGGAACCATGGGACTTCTGTTGACGGTTCCTCTTACCGCCACCGTAGCTGTTTGGTGGCTCTCGTTAAGAAGAAGTGTGAGGTAAAGGCGTCCACTATGTGCCAGAATATATGATATGTTGCGTCTCTACCGACCAGTGATCTCCTCTATCTCTTTTTTTATCGTCTCGTATATTTTTCGGGCCAGCTTCTTATCGTTGGAGTTCTCCACGTAGAGTCTCGATCCGCAGTTCTCGAATGCTCTGCGGAGAAGGTACCGCTGTTTCTTAGAGAGAGAGACGTAACGTTGGCTCTTTTCCATGGAGCTCACTATTTTATCCAGCTTTTTTCTGTTCTGTTCCCTCTGGATCTTCAGTGCTAACGGACGCAGTTCTTCTATGGACTCCAAAACTATGTCCCTGACGTCCTGTGGAAGATTTTTCCACATTTTCAGATTGACCATGGTCTGCATAACGTAGATTTTGTGCTTGGACCTTACGTAATGGCTTTGAAAGTCCATAAAACCCATCTCCTCCACGATGTAGGGAGCGTTTTCCTGTGCCTCTACGTGGCCGAGATGGAGAGAGGTGTAGACCTCCATGAACGGAACTATCCTGGGTTTAGCTCCCAATGTCTCGTAGCATCTGCCTATTATGTCCGAGGGCATAGTCCTTATCTTCAGGCCTTTGAAGTCTTCCGGAAAGGTCAAGTTCCTGTTGGAGGTCCAGTCCATAGCTCCCTCGCTCCAGTAGGCTAGAACCGTGACCCCCTGTCTTTCATAGGCCGACGTCAGATATTCGTTCAAAGCCACGCTTTGGGAGAGAATCCTCTCGTTTTCGTCGTCGTCGTCGCTGAAAAAAAAAGGTATGGAGAATATTTGGTTTTCAGGAACCCTCGCTCCCACCTGTCCCGCTCCGTCCAGAAGGAAGTCGACCGATCCCTGACGGCAGAGGTCGTAGATTTCCTGCGGGGTTCCGAGAGTCCCCAGCGGGAATATGGAGAGCTCTATCGTTCCTCCGGATTTTTCTTTCAAAAGCTTGGCGAATTCCCTGGCGTAGAGGTCGCAGACGCTACCCTCCACCTCCTCCTCGGCGAGTCGCCAGTGGTAGATATTGCCCCAGGCTTCTGTCGCTGTAAGTATCATAAAAACTAGGCAGATACTTAGGATTCTACTTTTCACGTTGTCTCACCCCTTCCCCGGACTGTATCTTCACTATAGGCAAAAGAGACGGGGTCCGCAAGGTCCCCCTTAGATCGCAGAATCTAAAAAATTACGCCCCTAAGATTGGCGTTTTTTAGAGATCTCATCTTACCTTTTATTTGTCAGGATTTTTAGTTTATATTTAAGATGTGAAATGGCCATAAGCCGTGTTGATTCATATATCCAAACAATGTATTCTGTAGTTGAATGTTTAGAGTGTCATCGATCTTTTTAAAGGAGGTGGGGTTCATGACGATTCGAGCTAGGCTTTGGCTTATGGCTTTTGCAATAGCTGTCTTGATCGTCGTCATCAGTGCCGTCGGTTTTGTTAGGAGTTCCAACGTTATGGAGAGACAACTCAGCGAAGTTGGGACCGAAACTGCCCAGACAGTGGCCCACGGGAGTGCTCTCTATTTTGAGAGGTTAGAAATGGTTCTCGAGAACATCAAAGAGGCGGTGGCCCATCTTAGGGAAGCTGGCCTGGGGGATACTACAGAGAAGCTCATACCTTACATGAAACACTACACCGAGATAAATAAAAAAAGGGGCATACAGGACGTGTACATGGCCTTCGAGGATCGGTCCTTTGCCGACGGGACCGGGTGGGTCCCACCAGCTGATTACGATCCTAAGGTGAGGGCTTGGTATAGAAGTGCCGCCGATAATCCAGATGGAGCCGTGGTTGTCACAGATCCATATCTTGACGGCATAACGGGCAAGATGATCATAAGTTTGGCTGTTGCCTATAAGGAGAAGGGCAAATTGCTTGGCGTCGTCGGTCTTGACGTGGAAACATCTTCTCTTATGAAGTTTGTGGTTAGCCAAAAGATCCTTGGGAAGGGTTTTGGGATGTTGTTGGACCGTTCCGGCAACGTAATAGCGGCTCCCTACGAAGACTGGGTTATGAAGGAGAATATGCTTACAAAATCCTCTATCGTCACCGATGACATGGTGGCTATAGGAAAGGATATAGTCGAGGGAAAGACCGGCATGGCCGATTACGTTTCACCTGTTGACGGAGCCATGAAGAGGCTTTTCTTCGCTCCCACTGGAAAAGGACTGTTTCTTGTTCTGGAATATCCCGTGTCTGAAATCCGAGCTGCTGTGGCGTCCCTAACCTCCTGGCAGGTTGGCATAGGGGCTATGGGGCTGATAATCTCTCTGTTTATCGTCTTCTCCATTTCAAGAGGTATTCAAAAATCCCTCGTAAAACTTTTGGATACTACGTCCAGGGCTGGGGGCGGCGATCTGCTTGCTAGGTATGACGGCAAGGGGAGAGATGAGCTGGATCAGATAGGTTCGTCCATAAACGACATGATCCAAGGACTACTTTCCCTGGTCAAGTCCGCCGATGGGGTTGCCAAGAGCTCCATGGCCAGAGCAGAGGCTCTTGCCGCGCTGTCGGAGGAAACAGTTGCCTCCATGGAGGAGATCAGAAGCTCTATGGACGAGATGCTGACCCAGTTTGAGAGCAACGCATCCGCCCTTCAGCAGGCTAATGCAGGTATAGAGGAAATTTCAGGAGCCTCTAACTCCGCTGCTACGGCGGCCTCAGGCGGAGCGGAAGGAGCCTTTAAGACCAAAGAGATGACCAACACCGTGTCCAAGGAGATGGAGTCAGTCCTTAGAGAAATCCTCCACGTTGAGGATATAGCCAGCGAGAATGTCGATAAGGCGGCCCAACTAGAGGAGACGGTAAAACAAATAACCGGTTTTGTCTCCTCCATCACCACCATCGCCGACCAGACCAACCTGCTGGCTCTGAACGCCGCCATAGAGGCTGCCAGGGCAGGGGAGCATGGCAGAGGCTTTGCCGTGGTTGCCGAAGAGGTTAGGAAGCTGGCGGAGGAATCCGCCAAAGCCGCTTCCCGTATAGAGAATCTCATTGCCAATTTGAGGGATCACTCGGCAAAGTCTGTGGGATCATCCAAAAATGCCGTCGATACCCTGAAGGGGACTGGCGCGAGGACGGAAAGCGTACAGGAGAGGCTGAAACAGAGCGTCATGGAAATTGCTAAAGTCAGCGACGCAATGCAGAGTTTGGCTGCGGTGGCTCAGGAACAGGCTGCCTCCAGTGGTGAAATGTCCTCCGCCGTTGGATCGGTGGCCAAGGGAACCACAGCCCTGGCGGCAATGGTGGACAGGGTGAGACAGGCCACCGACGAGACTGCCGGTGCCTCCGAATCCATAGCGACCCAGGCCCAGGAGTTATCGGAGATGGCTAGATCCCTCCAGGATCAGATGGATAAGTTCTCGACCGATGAAAAGGGCCCTTATGAGATCGAGGGGCTAAGAGCTAAAAGCCTTCCTCCCAAATCGCAGCGGTAGCAAATCATAAAGGTGTCGCTAGGCGGCCTTTGCGAGATGATGGCCAATAACAAAAAGGGCTATTGGAGAATCTCCAATAGCCCTTTTCTTTAATGCGGTCTCCTAGCTAATCTAGAACAATCCGGAGATTCTTCCGTTTTCGTCCACGTCTATCGCCAGAGCGGCCGGTTTCTTGGGCAGCCCCGGCATGGTCATTATGGAGCCGGTTATGGCCACTATGAATCCGGCTCCGGCGGAGGCCCTTACCTCTCTGACCGTTACGGTGAAGCCGGTGGGTCGGCCTTTCTTAGACGGGTCGTCGGAGATGGAGGACTGAGTCTTTGCCATGCAGATCAGGAGGTCGTCCAGACCGAGATCGTGAA
The DNA here is from genome assembly GCF_021568855.1 of Dethiosulfovibrio russensis. Lineage (NCBI taxonomy): Bacteria > Thermotogati > Synergistota > Synergistia > Synergistales > Dethiosulfovibrionaceae > Dethiosulfovibrio > Dethiosulfovibrio russensis. Next base: position 13,744 of record NZ_JAKGUG010000018.1, read on the forward strand.
TAGCCTTGAGGTCCTTCTCCGCCTTGTCGGTGAAGCTGACTCCGTCGGCTCCGTAGATCTCCGTGGCTATCTTGGTGATCTTCTCCTTTGGGCTCAACTTCTCGTCGTAGAGGAAGTGAAAATCGTTCTTCTCGTCGCAAGCGGCTATGACCTTCTCCGCCAGGTCGATTCCTCCCTCGCCTCCCTTGGCCCATATCTCAGACAGGGCCACCGGGGCGCCCAGGGCGGCGCACTTCTCCTCGACCAGCTTGAGTTCCTCGGGAGTATCGGTGGGGAAGGCGTTGATCGCCACCACCACGGGAAGCCCGAAGTTCTTCATGTTCTCTATGTGTTTCTCCAGGTTGGGGATGCCGGCGGCCAGGGCGTCCATGTTAACCTCGCCAAGTTTGTCCTTGGAAACTCCTCCGTGCATCTTGAGGGCCCTTACCGTGGCCACTATCACCACCGCGTTGGGCTTCAGACCGGCCAGACGACATTTGATGTCCAGGAATTTCTCCGCGCCCAGGTCGGCGGCGAAGCCCGCCTCGGTCACGAAGTAATCCGCCAGCTTCAGGCCGTACTTGGTGGCCATGACGCTGTTGCAGCCGTGGGCTATGTTGGCGAAGGGACCGCCGTGTATGAAGGCCGGAACGTGCTCCAATGTCTGTACCAGATTGGGTTTGAGGGCGTCTTTCAGCAGCATCGCCATGGCTCCCTGGGCTGCCAGGTCTCCTGCCGTCACAGCCTTGCCATCGTAGTCGTAGGCCACGATGATCTTGGCGAGCCTCTCCTTGAGATCCGAGATCCCCGAGGCGAGACAGAGAATGGCCATTACCTCCGAAGCCACCGTTATATCGAAGCCGTCC
>NZ_JAKGUG010000019.1 GCF_021568855.1 Dethiosulfovibrio russensis
AAACCCCCCCGCCCGAGCGCCGGGGCGCTTTCTATATGGACAGTTCAACCAGGCCGGACTTTATCAGCCCCAGCGATATGGAGGCGACGAGCATCCAGAGGGACAGGGCGCAGATAAGGGGCCTTCCTCCCGCCTTTCTCAGATCCTCCAGGGTCAGCCCTGCTCCCACCAGGAACAGAGTGGCGGTCATGAGCCTCTTTCCGACGGAGGCCAGAGTAGTCCAGGCCGGATCGGCCTGGGGCAGGAGGGTACGTATCAAGGCGGCGGCGAGAAATCCTACGAGAAACCACTGTATCCTGGCCTTCGAGTTCCTCCTGTGAAACCTTGCGGCTGCGAAGGATACCGGCACTATCCACAGGGCCCTGGTCAATTTCACAGTGGTGGCCAGCGTCAGGGCGGCCATTCCGTAGGCGGCTCCGGCTCCGACCACGCTGCTGGTGTCGTGTATCGCCAGGGCGGCCCAGAGTCCGAACTGATCCTGGGTGAGGCCGAAAAGGTGTCCTATCGGAGGGAAGACTATCAGGGCGACCCCGTTGAGGAGAAAGACCACCGCCATGGCCACTGCCGTGTCCGCTCCGGACGCTCCGATGGCCGGAGCTATGGCGGCTATGGCGCTTCCTCCGCATATGGCCGTGCCTCCGCTGAGGAGGGTGGACAGATCTCTATCTACCTTGAGGGCTTTGCCGAGAGCCCATCCCAAGGCCAAGGTGCATCCTATGCTTACCGCCGTTATGCCCAGTGACTCGGAGCCGACCTTGAGGACGATTCCTATCTGAAGGCCGAAGCCCAGAAGCACCACCGAACCCTGAAGCAGATATTTTCCCGCTCTGGACGTGTAGTCCCTGGCGGGGTTCCCCACTGTAAGCCCCATCAGCGCCCCTATGCACAGCCCTATCGCCGGTGAAGAGGTTGCCGCGCTCAGTATGAAGGCCAGGACCAGCCAGGGAAAGGGGCCTCTCGTTATGTTTCCCATTTTCGCATCTCTCCGTTTCGTCTACGTCTTTACCCCTAAAAACCGGCGTTCAACCTCTCTCGGAGAACCGGCGTTTTTAGCGGCCCCCGTATATTACATTCGGAGGATCGTTGCATCCAACTCATGTATATGATATGTTTCATCAATTATGTCGATCGATAGGGACATCACCATAAGACAGATAGAGATATTCGCCGAGGTAGCCAGATCGGGCAATTTGACCTACGCCGCGGGAAGGCTGGGGCTATCCCAGTCCGCGGCCAGCATGGCTCTGAAGGAGCTGGAGAGGCTTCTGGATGGGCCGCTTTTCGGAAGGATCGGACGGGGCTTGGTTTTGAACGACAGAGGCAGACTCCTGCTTCCTCTGGCGGAGGACGTCCTGAGCGCTGTCCGGGATTTTACCTCTGTGGGGCGCTCCGGAGACGAGCCGTCCGGCGAGCTCACGGTGGCCTGTAGCACCACCATAGCAAACTATCTTTTTCCATTTCATATGAAGGCCTTCATGGATGTATATCCCAGGATCTCCTTGATCCTGAAGGTCGGTAACACCATGGAGATAGAGGAGGAGATATCGAAGGGCTGTGCCGATATAGGTCTGGTGGAGGGGGAACTTAGAGGAGAGCGTCTGAGATCCGAGGACTGGATAAAGGACGATCTGGCGATATTCTGTTCTCCTCAGGACCCTCTGGCCAGGGAGAGCCTTGTCTCTCCGATTCGGCTGTCGGAAGAGTGCTGGATTTTGAGGGAGGACGGTTCCGGCACCTTGAGCACCATAATGGCGGAGCTGGACCGGGAGGGGGTGTCATTGTCCCGAACGGTCAGGATAGGCCATACCGAGGCCATAAAGAGGGCAGTCGAGGCCGGTATGGGCATAAGCTGTCTCTCTCGGTTCGCGGTGGAGAGGGAGGTGGCCCGGGGAGATCTGTCACTGGTGGACACGTCTTTGGCTCCGAGCAGATGGTTCCGGATTATCACCCACCGTAGAAACGGAGGAGGCCCCGCCTTTTCCGCCATGACGGGGTGGCTGAGGGACCATAGGTTCTCGGTCGGGCTCTGATTCTACAAGAATAACAAATAAGAATAGAAAGCTTTTCTTTTTGTTGGGGCTCCCCTATAATTTGGGTCGGGCCTCCTTCGTTGGAGGTTATCGACTTTATGAAAAGGGGTAGTGGTATGAAAAACAAAACTCTGGTTCTCATGGCTCTCTGCATAGCGATAAACATGGGGTTGGGGCAGATCGCATCCAGCCTGAAGCTTCCCATCTTTCTGGACTCGATAGGGACCATATTGGCGGCCCTTCTCATGGGGCCCTGGGTAGGTATGGCTACCGGTCTTTTCACCAACCTAATATGGGGGCTCCTCACCGGCCCCATCGCGGCGGCCTTCGCCCCCGTAGCCATGGTGATAGGCCTGGTGGCCGGATTCACGGCTCGCAGGGGGATGTTCAGGTCCCTGCCCATGGTCGTAGTCTCCGGCGTCGTGATGACGATCTTCGTCACGATCGTGGCCACCCCTATAAGGACCTATCTGTTCGGAGGGGTTACAGGTTCCGGAGCGGATTTCTTCGTGGCCTATATGAACGCCGTAGGACAGAATCTGCTGAAGTCCGTCGCGATCACCGTTATAGGGAGCAACCTGGTGGACAAGGTGGTCAGCTGTCTCATTGGTTGGATGTTGGTGAGACGCCTTCCCGAACGGATACGCTCCCTCTTTCCTCTTGCGGACGAGGCGGTCTGATCTCCCTTGGCGTTCTTTCTATTTTGGTCTTTGTGGGTCGGAAGCTCCATGGCGCTTCCGGCCTTTCCATTTGTGGCTGTCATGGCCTGCCTATCGTCCTGTTCCTTGCTCTTATGGCCCAGGGCCAGGCACCGTCTGATATCACTGGTCTACCTTATGGTACCTCTAGCCCTTGGCTTCTGGCTTATACACGGCGGATTTTTCGCCAGACTCGTAGGGTCGGAAGCCGTCGGATCCAGGCCTCTATGGGCGATGGGGCTGTGGCTTCGTATCCTGTCGGTGGTGTCCGTATCACAGCTTCTTCTGGAGTCTTTTCCTCCTAGAAGGATCGTGAAGGCCCTTTTGAACGGGCCTGCTCCTGATGGGATCGCCTATCTGATGGCGAGTCCTCTGCTGCTGGCCGAACAGATCAAGGTCAGAATAGGGGAGATTCGAGAGGCTCAGCTCGCAAGGGGCGTCAGGGTAAAGGGGTCAATGAGGGAACGGTTCTCGTCTCTGTCCGCTCTGGTGTTTCCCCTGGTGTTGGGTTTGTTGAACGATCTTCCGGTAAGAAGCGCCGCATTGGACATGAAGGGATTCGGTCTTTTTTCCGGAAGTTCCAAGAAAAAAAACGAAGAAGAATTCTTGAAATCATCGGAGGATAGTTTGACGGAAGACCCCCCCGTTTTGTCCGTGGACCGACTGGTCCTGCGCTCTTCCAAAAATGGAGAACCCGTATTGGAGGTTCCTGAGCTTACGCTATTTCCGGGAGAATGGCTCTTGGTGGAGGGGGGCAACGGAAGCGGCAAGTCCAGCCTGGCCGCCGCTCTCTCCGGGGCGGTCCCGGAACATAGAGGGGGGTACCTGGAGGGGACTGTCTCAGTAACGGGTAAGGATATCCGTCCTTTAGGATGTCTCCGTCTGTCCGACAAGGTCCAATGGGTGCAACAGATACCGGGGCTTTCAATGTCGGGATGTTGCTACTCCGTCTGGGACGAGATCTCTTTCGGACCGGGGAATCTGTCGATTTCCCCCGAAAAGATCGAGCTCAGGGTGGAGAGAGCTATGGATTTGCTCGGCATATCCCATCTTAGGGATAGAAATCCGATCGAGCTGTCCGGCGGAGAGGCCCAGAAAACGGCCTTGGCCTCCTCTGTGGCCATGTCTCCCAGGCTGTTGATACTGGACGAGGCCTTTTCCAGGATAGCCTCCGCCGACGTGCCTGTGATAGCCGCAGGACTCAAGGAATGGTCCAGGGAAAGTGGATGTTCCGTGGTGCTTCTGGAGCGGGACGGAGAGCCCTTTAAGGAGTTTTGCGATCAGAAAGGCTTTCTGGAGGGCGGATCTCTGGTTTTAGACGCAGGGGATCACGTCCGTCCTCGTCTCGACGGGGCGGTCCAGGGAGGCGTCTCCGGAGGAAGATCTCTGCTTGAGTTCCGGGATCTCGGCTTTTCCTGGCGGCCCGAAGAACCCTCCGTTTTCGATTCTATAGGCGGGGTGGTTCGAGAGGGGGAGAGGATCGCCTTGGTAGGTCCCAACGGGGCGGGGAAGTCGACTTTGATGAGACTCTGCTCCGGATTGATCTCCCCCGATTCGGGATCTATCGAGCTGGACGGTCTGGACGTGGGATCCATGGACCCCGAGCTCAGGGCCTCCCGGGTCGGTTTTCTTTTCCAGGACGCGGAGAGGCAGATCTTTCACTCTACCGTGGCGGAAGAGGTCCTGTTTTCTCTGAGGAAGGAGGATCTGTCCAGATCGGAAAAAGAGGCTCGCCTCGAGAGGGCTCTGGCCGATACCGGTCTCTCCGGTATGGAGAAGAAACATCCTCTTGACCTAAACTCGGCGGAACGACGGATGGTGGCAGTGGCGTCCCTGGCCGTAAAGGACCTCGATATGTTGTTGCTGGACGAGCCCACCAGGGACTTCGACAGCCAATGGATGATTATTTTCGAGAACTGGCTGGAGCGTCAGAGGGGAGCCGTGCTGGCGGTAAGCCACGATCCCGATTTCGTCTCCCGTTTCTTCCCTACGGTGTGGATCTTGAAGAACGGGATCTTGACCTCCCGGCGGATAGAGATGTCTTGACATATTTGTTCTGCTCATTCTGGAAGTCGTCGATCGAGTTTCGGATCCTGGTGCGGAAATCCGCCGGGCCCCTAGGCCCGGCGGATGCCTTGCTGTTATCGGCACAGTTCCTCTATTTCCGAGTTTATCTTCTTTGCCGATTCCCTCATGTCGCGAACGGCCTCCTCGGTCTGACGGGTAAGTCCGTTGGAGTTCGACACCCCTTCCGCTACCGTTATCGCCTGGTTTTTGATGTCGACGAAGATCCTCTCTATATTCTGCGTAGCCGGTGCGATTTTCCCCGCTTCTCCGTGGACCTTTTCGGCGAGCTTCCCTACTTCGCCGGCCACAACGGCGAAGCCCTGTCCCGATGCTCCGGCATGAGCGGCCTCTATCGTGGCGTTCAGGGCCAGCATATTGGTCTGTATCGAGGTGGCGTTGATCGCCTTGGCTATAGGGGCGAAAGTAGTCAGAATATCGTTCGCCTGGGTCGTCCTCTCGTCCAGTTCGGCGCAGGCGATCTCGTTCTTTTTCAGCAGATCCGTCAATGAGGTCATCATCTCGTTGACCCTGTCCATGTTCTTCTCCAACGCGGCGGTGTGTCTAGCCACCTCTTCGGCCATGGCAAGGTTTTTTTCCATTTTGTCCTCTATCTCTTTTTTAGCCTCGTTGGCCTCTCTGCTTTTCTCGTCCGCCTTGGCGTCGGAGTTGGCTTTTTCCGTCTCTACCAGCTTTTTCGTTTCGTTCAGGTCGGCGACCATGTAGTGGAGGCAGTTTCCCGGTTTGTTCAATCCGTTGAATATGGCTATGGCCATCTTTTCGCAGGAGCCGTAGCCGCAGGCGCCGCAGTCGTATATATCCTCAGGGGAACTCTTGCCCATCGATAGGTAGACCTCTTTGAGCTCGTCTTCCGACGGTATGCGAATTTTAGATAGCGCCGACCTGTCTAGGTAGCTTCTTTCGTAAAGGCCTGCTTTCCAGCGCTGGTTTATGGATTTTTTCAATTTCAATTTTTTAAAGCCTGAAAATCCGCTCCCGTGAAGCTTTTCGGCCTTCTCTTTTCGTCTGTGAACCCTGTTCTCCACCTCGTCGATAGTGAGGTCCGTTTTAGGTGTGCCGGGGCCTCCGTTGCATCCCAGGGCGCAGCTGAGGCAGTCCACCATCAGGGGAGCCTCCCCTCGATCTATGGCGGATTTTAGCCGTGACAGATAGGGGTACACCGCCTCCGGTCCCTCTATCTTTCTCGTCCTCTCCCCTATTCCAGGAACCTCTCTCTCCGCCGTCTTCATAAGCCCTCCCGGAACGGGGAACAGCACAGCTCTCTCCGCCGGTGGGGTGTCGTAAGGGATCTTCGGAAAGGAACCCAGGTCGGTCTCGTTCACGTCGAGATATCTTTTTATGCTGTTGAAGGTCACGTTATAGTCTCCCATCCCAGTCTCATCGAACTCCCTTTTTTTCGCCAGACAGGGGGAGATTGCCGCTATTTTATGTCCTCTATACCGGGGGTAGAAGTGTCCTATCATCTTTATGGTGTGGAGCATGGGGCTGTCCGCCGGGGCCAGGTAGGGAATCAGCTCGGGATGATAGATCTCCACGAAGGATACTATGGCGGGACATGGCTGAGAGATGATCGTTTTCGGGTGATCTCTCCTGATGTGTTCCACGTAGCTTTTAACGGTAAGTTCCGCTCCGAAGCTGACGTCGAAGATCCCATCCACGCCGATCGATCTAAGCCATCCGTTGAGCCCATCGACGTCGTTTCCGAAAACGGCGGATACCGCCGGAGCTACTATCGCTACGACCTTCTCTCCATGACGGCAGGCTTCCATGAAATTATCGAAATCGTCCATTCCGTATCTGGCCCCTTGAGGACATGCCTGAATACACTTCCCGCAGGCGATGCACATATGGTGATTTATGGATACGTGGTCTCCACTGCCGTCGTTGCAGAATTTTACTGGACAGGCCGCTATACACGCATGGCAGTTGTTGCATCTATCGATGTCTATCCCTATTACCTGAGCCATGTGTTCGGATTTCCCTTCATTTTTTTCGTTCGACAACGAAAATCCCTCCCTCTTGGTTTTTCTGCCAGCTGCCATGTCGACGACCTTGAGAAAGCTGTAACGAGTGCCCCTTATAGGATATAGCTTATTTTGGGTTTGAAATATACGCATGGGGATAAGTCTCTAAATAGAGACTTGTTTTTTTATTCTGTCTATCGCTCTATTTCTTGTCTGTCTGCTACTAGCTGCTATAATCTGCTCAAGGAGGTGTTCCCATGGGAGACAGGAGAGACCGTCTCGACGCCTTGGCCGGTATCCTCAGAGGTTCGGAGGGACCGGTCAGCGGAGTAGAGCTGGCGGAGCGTTTGGGGGTCAGTCGTCAGGCCATAGTTCAGGACATAGCCACCCTTAGGGAGAAGGGGCTTCCGATAGTGGCAACGTCCCGAGGGTATAGGGAGGAGCGCCGTCCTCCCTCTTTCAGAAGGAGTTTCGCCGTCTGTCATCAGGCAGATCAGATATACCGTGAGCTTTCATTGGTAGTCTCCATGGGAGGGAGGGTCCTGGACGTCTTCATAGACCACCCTATATACGGTGAGCTGCGGGGCAACGTGGACGTGGGATCTCAGGAGGACGTGGACCGATTTCTGACCTTGATGGAGACAACCGGTCGACATCCTCTGCTCTCTCTTTCCGAGGGGTTCCACCTTCACACCGTGGAGGCCCCGAGCGAGAAGATACTACAGGATATCGAGGAGGGACTGAGAAACGCCGGGTTTCTCGTGAGCTTCTAGTTTTTCGAACGATTCGATTACCCAGAAGGAAGTGTTGGTAATATGAGAAAAAAGGAAAGGCTTTGGTTGATGTGGATGGCGGTCGTTACAGTGCTGGACGTGGCCCTTCCCTTCGGCGTCTTGAGGGAAAGCGGGTCTTTTAGAGGGGCTTTCTCCGTTTGGCTCGTGTTGACCCTGGCGGTCGTCCTCTCCGGAGCGATCTACACCGGTTCCTGGGGAACCGAGAGGAGGCCCTAGCCATGTCGGGAGTAATGCTGTCTTCCGGAATAGCCCTGTGGTTTCTTCTGGGGTCTCTGATCTCCTGGCAGGCCCGTCGGAGGAGCGGAAGCGGCCTTTCCGATTATTTTCTGGCGAATCGAGCGGTAGGTGGTTTCGTATCGGCCCTGACCTACAGCGCCACCACCTACAGCGCCTTCATGATGGTCGGCCTAGTGGGGCTCACCTACAGGACCGGCGTGGCCGCTCTGGGTTTCGAGTTCACCTATCTGATCTTCACCGTGCTGCTGCTGGTCCTCTTCGCCCCCAGATACTGGGCTGCGGGACGGGCCTTCGATCTGGTAAGCCCTACCGAGCTTCTGTCGTTCCGTTACGGTAGCAGGAAGGTCGGTTTCGCCGCGGCCTGTCTCTGTCTGGTCATGCTTATACCCTATGCCTCGGTTCAGCTCATGGGCGTGGGGTATCTGCTGGAGACCCTCTCCGGCGGCGCCATTCCCTTCGTGGCCGGTTCCGGGGCGGCGGCCCTGATAGCCGTGACCTTCTGTCTGGCCGGGATGAGGTCGGTAGCCTGGACCGACAGCCTTCAGGCGTTGGTTATGCTCGTGGCCAGCCTCCTTCTGACTGCCTTCGTCGTCACACATTTCTTTCCGGACGGCTTTATCCTGGCCGTGTCGGAGAATCCGGATCTGCTCAAGGTCAACTGGTCCCTGCCTATGTATCTGGGGCTTACCCTGCCCTGGGCCTTCTTCGCAGTGACCAATCCCCAGGTCGTCCAGAGGCTCTACACACCGGAGAATCCCCGAAGCCTCAGGAACATGATCCTCGGGTTTTCCGGTTTCGGATTGATATATACCCTCATATGCGGGCTTTTGGGATTCTCCGTCGCCATAATAAATCCGGGGTTGGATAACGCCGACAGGGCCATGCCGGTGCTGTTGTCCCAGGTTCCGGTGGCTCTAGGACTGGTCGTCACCGTCAGCATAATGGCGGCGGCGGTGTCCACCCTGAACTCGGTGGTGCTGACCCTGAGCTCCATGTTCGGACGGGACGTGGCTCGCCCTCTTAGCCCCGGAATGTCGGAGGAGGGAGAGCTCCATATCGGAAGGCTGATGATACCGGTCGTGGCTGTGGCCTGTTTCCTCTTCGCCCAGTTCCGTTTCGACCTCATAGTGGTGCTCTCCGCCATGGCCTCGGGAGGTCTGCTGATGCAGCTTCCAGCCGTGTTGGGGGCCTTTTTCTGGCGCAGGGGTACCGCCTGGGGCGCTCTTTCGAGCCTGGTGATCGGAGGGGCCGTGGTGGCCGGACTCAGTCTGGCTGGCTTGAAACCCATGGGGCAGTGGCCGGCCCTGTGGGGATTGGCGGTCTCTTCCGTGACCTTCGTGGTGGTCAGTCTTCTCACCTCCCCGCCGGAGAACTGTTCTCGGTTTTTCGACGGTATGAAAGGCGAGATGGAGGGACATTTTTAAAGTACAATATCCCCTGAAGGTGTATATATCTTCCTGATAGGGGGTAACGAGATGAAAGACCGTGCCGTGAACAGGGTGAGGTTGAGGGATTCCATAGAGACTCTAGGCCGAGTCGGCCTGGACGATTCTGGGTTCAGGACCAGGCTGGCTTTGGACGACGGGGATAAGGCGGGCCGGGACCTGCTGGTCTCCTGGCTTGAGGCCTCGGGGTTGGAGGTCAAGGTCGATTCCATAGGAAATATTTTCGGCATCCTTCCCGGAGAGGAACAGGGGGACCCGGTCATGTTGGGTTCCCACATAGACACGGTCCGACATGCCGGAAGGTTCGACGGCTGCGTCGGCGTTCTCGGAGGTCTGGAGGTGCTTAGGACCGTGGCGGAGAGGGGGATCTCCCACCGTCGATCCCTGGCTGTGGCGGCCTTCACCAACGAGGAGGGGGCCAGATTCGCCCCGGACATGATGGGCAGTCTCGTCTTGGCCGAGGAGGTCTCGGTCGAGGATATGTATTCCCGCGTGGACGACGACGGCGTCTCGGTGGGAGAGGAGCTCGAGAGGATAGGCTACAGAGGCTCCGACCTGGTAAGGCCTTCGGCTTATCTCGAGATCCACGTGGAGCAGGGGCCCTATCTGGACATGAAGGGAGTTCCCCTCGGCGTGGTCGACGGAGTCCAGGGGATCGTTTGGTGGCAGGGGCGCTACGTCGGCCAGGCCAATCACGCAGGGACGACCCCTATGGGAATGAGGAACGACTCTCTGCTGGCGGTATCCCACCTTCACGTGAAGATGACCGAGCTTGCCGAGAGCATGGGCGGATGCGCCACCATAGGCAAGATCTCCGTCGATCCCTACATAATAAACGTGATACCAGGGGAGACCGGCTTCACCCTGGACCTTCGCCATCCCGACGGGGAGAAACTTGCCTCTATGAAGGAGGAGGCGGAGAGGACCATGGACGATCTGGCAGAACGTTTCGGCCTTGAGGTCCGATATTCCCGGGAGGCCGACGTCGCCCCCGTCTCCTTCGACGAAGATCTGGTCTCTATGATCCAGTCGGTGGCGGACGAAAGAGGGCTTTCGTCCACCCACCTGTGGAGCGGAGCGGGACACGATGCCCAGATCATGTCCCACATAGTTCCCACCGCGATGATCTTCGTGCCTTCCATCGGAGGCAAGAGCCACTGTCCTCAGGAGGACAGCGACTTCGATCAGATAGCCGACGGGGTCGACGTGCTCTTAGAGTGCGCCGTGAGGCTGGCGAATCGATAGACGAGACGGAAAGGGCTGGATCAGATCAGGCCACAGGCTCGGAACGCCTGCTCCATGTCCTCGATTATGTCCTCTCCATCCTCCAGGCCGATGCTGAAGCGGAAGAAGCCCTTTCGGAAGATCTCCGGATAGTGGGGCAGTTTATCGCTGTTCTTATCGTAGTAGACTATGAGGCTTTCCGTGTCTCCCAGGGAGACGGCGTGGGTCACCAGCTTAAGCTCGTCCAGGAATCTCTGGTGGGTCATGTCGTCGCCCTCTATGTCGAAGGCTATCATGCCGGAATACCGGCCTTTCATCAGCTTCTCGGCCCTCTCTCGCTGGGGATGGCTCTCCAGCCCGGGATACCAGACGAAGCGGACCGCCGGACTCTTCTCCAGGAACCGGGCTACCGCCATGGCGGTATCGCCGTGTTGGGCCATCCTGATCGGGAGGGTCACCAGTCCCCTGGATATCAGCCATGCGTTGAAGGGGCTCAGTATGCCGCCGTAGTTGACCATGGCCAGTTCCTTCAGTTCCGCAAGCAGTTCTTTTCTGCCGAGCACGCATCCTCCCAGGGAGTCGCCGTGGCCGTTTATGTACTTGGTCATGCTGTGGATCTCCAGGTCCGCCCCCAGCTTCAGGGGGTAGATGCAGATGGGGCCGGCGAAGGTGGCGTCCACCGATACCAGGGCCCCTCTCTCGTGGGCGGATGCGGCTATGGCCTCCACGTCGCTGATCTCCGTCGTGGGATTGCCTGGGGTCTCCACGTGGACCAGTCGGGTCTTGGGGCCTATGGCTTCCCTCACTGCCTCGGTGTCGGTGGTGTCCACGAAGGTCACGTCTATGCCGTATTTTTTAGGCAGGTAGTCCCGAAACAGCAGGTTGGTGGCGCTGTAGCAGACCTCGGATACAACGACGTGGTCCCCCGAGTCGAGGAAGGTGGTGAACACCCCGGCAAGGGCCGCCACTCCGCTTCCGAAGACGGCGCAGTCCTCTGCTCCGGTCAGGGCGCAGAGCTTGTCCTGTAGCACCATCTGGTTGACGTTTCGGTTTCTGGCGTAGATGTTGCTCTCCGTTCCGCTCCAGTCCACCGGGGTACCGTCGGTGGGGATGCGGTAGTTGGAGGTCATGTAGATCGGCTCGTTGACGGCCCCGAACGCGTCGTCCTTTCGTCCTCCACCGTGTACCGCGGTAGTCTGTTTTCCCATCTTTCCTCCCATCTTTCGTTCCTCCTCGTCGTCTTGAATATATAGCAGGCCGTGCCAGCCTCGGCCAGAGAATGGCAGGCCCATATCGACTCTCTTCCCAGGATCAGGGGCAGCAGACCTATAAGGACCGGAGGTATCGCCACGCTCCTGAGCAGGGAGATTGCCATGGCGCTTCTCGTTCTTCCGGTGGATTGCCGGAAGGATATCGCCAGGATGTTGAACCCGGCCAGGAAAAATCCGGCGAAGTAGACCGGGCTTGCTTTTTCCGCCAGATCTATCATTGCTATCTCCTCCGGCGAGAAAATGGATATGAAATCCCGTCCGAACAGGACTATACCCATGTAGCAGGATATACCGATCGCCAGGAAAAAGCATCTGGCGAAGGACAGGAGTTCGTCGTTTTTCCCGTGGTTCCCCACGCTCTGGAGGTAGCTGAACACCGGCTGAAGGCCCTCGGCCATGCCTAGAAAGAGGGTCAGGAATATGAGCATCATGTACCCTATGACCAGATAGGCCGCCAGACCGATCTCTCCGTATCCGTTTTTAACGATGGCAACGTTGTAGATAAAGGTGATTATCCCTATGCTGAACTCCATCACGAAGGACGGAGATCCCAGCCTCAATATGTCGAGCCAGTCTTTCCATCGGATCGTCGCCTTTTCGAGATACAGCCTGCCCCTTTTCAGCAGGAAGTGGGGCAGTAGCACGATAACGCTCACGACCGGACCTATAGCCGTAGCCAGAGCCGCCCCCTCTATTCCCATGTCCATAGGGAAGAGGAACAGGTAGTCTAAAACGACGTTGGACAGAGAGCCCAGGGTCAGAGCCGTCATGGCTAGGCCGGGACGGCCGTCGTTTCTGGCCAGCCCTCCCAGGAGAAAGCTGAAGAGGAGAAAGGGCGAGAACAGCACGATGTATCTCAGGTATCCCACAGCCTGGTCGTGGATCCCCGGCGTCGCTCCCAGAAACCCGGCGATCCCGTGGCAGAAGTGATTTCCCAGAAGAGCGACCGCCGATCCCACAAGTGCCGAGAGAAGTATGGACGCCTTGAATATCCTGAGGGCCTCTCCAAGTCTTTCACGTCCCAGTCGATCGGAGATCATGATTCCCGCTCCGGAGGCCAGGGCCATGGAGATGGCTATCAGTATCTCTATCACGGGAACGGAGATAGCCGCGGCGGCCATTCCGATCCTGCCCAGGCGGTTGCCTATGAAGACGCCGTCCATTATTAGGTAGATGGAGTTGAACAGCAGTCCTACCATCTGAGGTACGGCGTATTTGAAAAACAGCCTGCGACTTCCGAGTTCGTTCAAAATCAGGGCCTCTAGAGGGCGTCCCTCAGTTCTCTCTCTATCGCCTCCAACCTTTCCGGGGTAACTCCCAGGGCCTTTTGAAACCGTTCCTCCTCGATCCTCACCACCTCCAGAACGTCCGGGGATATCCTCCGGACCGCCGCCTTTGTCCTCAAAACCGAGATATCGTCGTCGTTGCAACCTTTTATGGCCGTGACCTCCAGAATGAACTTTCCTCCGTACTGTCTGCGGAAGGCCTCCATATTGCGGAGATATTCCGACAGGGTGTAATCCTCCATGGGACGCTGGAATTTCTGAAAACGCTCCTCCGATATGGTCTTAAGCTCCCCGACGATCTCGTCGCATCGATTCGCTATCTCCATATAATCGTTCCTTCCCAGCAGATAGCCGTTGGAGAGGAGGCGGACCGCCGTTCCGGTGGATCGGATCAAGTCGACTATCTCTCCTATCCCCTGATGGACGAAGGCTTCTCCCATCGAGTTTATGAAAACCAGATCGGGCTTCTCTGCCTCTATCCTCCTTTTCAGCTCCGTAAGCGATTCCTCCAGGCCGTCGAAGGGTCTCTGGGTGTCCACTTTTTCCTTCGACCTTCCTATGGGGCAGAACACGCAGTCGAAGTTGCAGTGCTTTTCGGGAAGCACGTTCACCTCCAGCACTCTTCTGCCGGTCTCCTCGTAGATCTCCTTGTAGTTGAACCCTTTCATGGCTTCTCCTCCTAGGATCAAATAGAAAAGGCGCCGGTTCTCCCCATCTTCGAAGGCCTAACGATGGGGAGGCCGGCGCCTGGCTCCCCTACCCGGCGGCAGGGGAATGGCTTCTCTTTTATTTGCAAACACAAATATCACGATATTGGGGGTTTGTCAATCGGGAGAGCCCGAAAGATCGTCCTCTCTAGAGACGGTCCGATGGCGCTTCTATCTTAAGGGTACCTCTAAAATCTCAGGTCCGAGTTTCCTCGGAGAGGTCGTTTCGGCTCCGCCCTGTCTCGCCCGAACGTATTCCCGACCTGCCTGTTTCGTACGGACCGCCTCGGAGGGCACGT
>NZ_JAKGUG010000020.1 GCF_021568855.1 Dethiosulfovibrio russensis
ATAACCGGCTCCATAATGACCATGCCGGGGCTGCCCAAGAAACCGGCCGCTCTGGCGATAGACGTGGACGAAAACGGAAGAATCTCCGGATTGTTCTAGCAACGCCACCAATTGGCTTACGATGAAACGGGCGAGGGTCTTGCGACCTTCGCCCGTTTTGCGATCTCCCTTGACAGGGACTTCGGATCGTTGGAGAGTATGGATATCAACCTTAATCCTTTAGAGGAGACCTCGTCTTGAAAAAAACTCCACCCCCCATCAAAGACCGCTCATTTGCACCTTTCGCCGAGACCCTTCTAAAAGGTGGAGGGCTGGAGGACATTCTCCAAACTATCCACAACCTGTCCGGATTCGACTGCGCCTTTAAGCTCAATAGCGGAAAACTACACGTTTTCTCCAGAAATACCGAGTTCTTCGAGCAGATAAAGACCTATCCTCATCGGGAACTACTCCGGATATTCCATCACACAACCGTCAGTCAAGACGATAGCGTAGTGGGAACGCTGATACTTAATCGTCCTCGAGAAGAGCCTTCTTCGCCTACCGATTTATTGGAAAATGCAACTCTGGCTCTTAGGCTACTCCTCAATAGAAAGCACAGCGAGCTCAAGGTGGAACAGAGATACAGAGATCACTGCGTTCAAGACCTTCTTTTCTCCAGGATAAGGCACCCAGACGAACTGGAGAACAGGGCTTCTCTATTCGGATGGGACCTTTCTGGATCTGTAACGGCGGTGGTCGCAATGGCAGTGGATACCGACCCGGAAGACAGGATAAGACAGACCATATGTCATCGACTGAGGGCGTTCTACCCTAAGCTTATCTTCGCCGACGTGGGACACCATCTGGCACTTCTGATTCCCTCGTCGACCAACGGCTCCAAGGAGATATTCGAGACCTGTCGCTACGTAAGAGACGAGATAGCTCCTCTAAAGGTGAGACTAGGTATAGGTGATCCTCGATCTTCCTTCATAGACGCCGGAGAAAGTTACAGGGAAGCATGTCAGGCTATAGAGATAATGGATCGTTTTCTTAAAGACTGGGCCATCGCCAGATGGAGCGAGCTCGGAGCCTATAAACTCCTGTCCACCTTGGCACAGAAGAGCGACGGTGTAGACTTCATGAGACAAAAGCTAAGTCCACTTGTAGAATATGACAAAACGAACAACACGGAACTGATGGCAACCCTGCTGGCGATAGATAGGGGGAACTGGAACCTCAGGACAGCGGCGGACAGTCTGTACGTTCACTATAACACGGTAAAATACCGTTTCAAGAGAATCTGCGAGGTGCTATCGCTCGATCTGGACGACAACGAACAGCGTTTCGCCGTCAGCCTATCCTTGAGGATCTTTCTCATACACGATAGTTTCAAGGGCCGATCTGGACTATTGCCATCAAGCTGATTTTGTCTTCACAAGACAACTTCCTCAAAAAGCCTTGTCCATGTTGGACAAGGCTTTTTCTAAAATCATGCTATATACTTTAGTCAGAAAGAGGGATAACCGTGAAAAGACACGAGCTAGTGCCAGACAAAGAAATCGTTCAAATACTGCAAAATCTCGTCAGGATAAGGACCACCCTTCCCAGAGGAGATGAGAGGGACTGCGCCAATTATATTGCCTCCCTGTTTTCTAAGGATAGAGTAAAAATAAAACTACTGGAACACGGGGGCAATAGGGCTTCTTTGAAGATCTCCATACCGGGAGATTCAGAGGAGAAGAACCTGGCCTTCGTGGGACACATGGACACTATAGACGTGGACGACCCCGACTCCTGGACCAGATCACCCTTCGGGGCCGAACACGAAGACGGAAAGATTTACGGAAAGGGAACCATCAACGCCAAAGGTGGATTGGCATCGATCATAGCCGCAGGTCTGGCAATGGTAAGGTCCGGCATCAACCCGCCCTATCCCGTCCACCTTTGCCTATCCGCCGACGAGGAGTTGAACGGCATAGGAGCCGGCGCTCTTCTTAAAAGCGGACTTATGGATGAGATGGACGAACTCGTGGTGGTCGAACCTACATCTATGTCTATAGCGTTGGCCGAAAAAGGAGCCCTTTGGCTAGAGATATCGGTAGAGGGGAAAGAATGTCACAGTGCCACACCGGAAAAAGGAGTGAACGCCGTTACGAACTTCATGAAACTCGCATCCAATCTAAACCAGACTCTGCTTAAGGAGCCATCTCACAGACTTCTGGGAAGAAACAGCTGCACCGTCACCAAGATCGAGGGAGGCTCTAATCTCAACGTGGTCCCAGGCAAAGCCAGAGGGGTTCTGGATATAAGGCTTCTGCCCTCGATCGATTCGGAAGATATAGCGAAAAAAGCGAGAGAAATAGCGGATGAGATGGAATCTCAGACCGATTCACTCAAAATCGAGATGAGAGAAGTCAACTCACAGCCTCCGGTGGGAATGCATCACAGCGCTCCGATAGTGGTCAACTTCAAGAATATATGTAATTCACTAAATATCCCATCGGAAGAGATCGGAATACATCCCTTTACCGACGCCTCTAGACTGGTACCGATTCTGGGCATACCTTTCGTCATATTCGGTCCCGGAGACCACAACAGAAGCTATACGGTCGACGAGTGGATCTCGGTCGAGGAGGTCTGCACTGCTGCGGAGGTATTCCTAAGATACGCCATGGGAAACGACGGAAAGTCTTAAACACTTTGGAGGGTTTTTCATGAATCTACTTACAAAGATCAACCGTTTCTTCGAGATTTTCGAAAGAAATGTCGTCGCCTACAGCATCATCATAATGGCGCTGGTCAGCATAGGAAACGTAATAAGTCGCAATCTATTTCAACATAGCTGGACCTATGCGGAGGAGGTAAGTCAGTTCACCATAATCTGGGTAACGTTCATAGGTGCCAGTTATGCGGCGAGAAAAGGCGTCCATATCAGGATGTCCGCCATATACGACGTAATGCCCGAAACCATGAGAAAGATAATGATGCTCATAATGACCGCCGGAACCGCTTTTTTGATGTTCGTCCTTTGCTACTATTCCTCCCGTTATACTATGAAACTTTTTATATCCGGCCGGATGTCTCCGGCTCTTAGATTCCCTCTCTACCTAATAATCATGTGGGTCCCTCTTGGTTTTTTCATGACCGGACTTCAATATGCGCTCACGTTCATCAAAAATCTACGAAATTCCGAGATTTACGTCGCTCCTAACGTCGTCGACGGAGAGAGCGAAACCGACGAGTTTATGGTTTAGGGGGACTGGCAGATGTTGATAACCCTTGTAGGCGTCATGACGGCTTTGCTGCTTCTCGGATTCCCGATGATGGTTCCTCTCATGGCGGGGGCTTTAGTGACTTTGATCTTCTACTTTCCCAATCTTGACCCGACCATGCTGATGCAACAGGTCATCGGGGGGATACAGTCCATGTCGCTGATAGCTGTACCTATGTTCATCTTCGCCGCAGATATAATGACCGCCGGCGAGGTGGCGGACAGATTGCTTCACTTCGTCGTTAGATTCATAGGCCATAAAAGAGGAGGACTTCCCATAGCCACAGCCGGTGCCTGCACCTTGTTCGGAGCTGTATCGGGCTCCACCCAGGCCACGGTGGTCGCCATAGGAGGCCCGATGAGGCCGATGTTGATGGACGCGGGATACTCATCCTCCTTCTCCACGGCACTGATAATCAACTCCGCCGAGATCGCACTGCTGATACCGCCGAGCATATATATGATCGTCTACGGCGTCGTCGGAGGGGCCTCGGTTGGAGAACTGTTCATCGCCGGGGTCGGTCCCGGACTTTTGATCTTCCTGTTCTTTTCCCTCTACTGCTGGTTCGTGTCGGATCCCCATAATATCGCGACCAAGGCGACATGGAAAGAACGGATGACCGCGCTGAAAGAGGCTCTTTTGAGCTTCACCTTCCCTCTCATAATATTCGGAGGAATCTACTCGGGAGTATTCAGCCCTACGGAGGCGGCAGCCGTCTCGGTTCTATACGCTTTCCTTCTGGAGCGATTCGTGTATAAATCCATAACATTTAAGGACATTCCCAAACTAGCCCTCCGTACCGGGGTGGTAACAGCAATTGTGTTCATTCTGATAGCCGTGGGACAGGCTTTTTCCTGGACGATCTCTTTCGCCAGGATACCGAACATAATTCTTCCGGCCCTTCTCGGGGCCGATCCGACTCAGCTTCGCATCCTTACGGTTCTCTCCATCGCCTACTTCCTGGGATGCATGTTCGTGGATCCGGTGGTGGTAATAATGATCCTGACACCAATATTCAGAGGACCTGTAGCGGCTTCCGGGCTGGACAACGTCCTAGTTGGAACGATAGTGACCCTTCAGGCCGCGATCGGATCTTCGACGCCGCCGTTCGGTTGCAACATATTCACAGCGATACCGATATTCCGTCAGAAATACCTGGACGTGGTGAAGGGAGTTCCTCCCTTCATAATAATGATGGTCATAATCTCGGCACTTCTTGTCATGTTCCCACAGATCGCCCTCTTCCTTAGGGACCTGGCGATATCGAGATAAATCGGCATCTCAGGGACGAGATCCCTGCGACACAAAAGCAACACATAAATAAAGGAGGAAACAAAGATGAGCAAACGCACGCTAATAGCTATTTTAGCCGCAACCTTCGCCTTGACGGTCGCTACCACCGCCTTCGGAGCTCCAAAGTACCAGTGGAGACTGGCGGAAGAGGAGATCACCGGTAGCGTCTGCGACGTCTACGCCAACGAGTTCGCCCGTCTTCTCAAGGAAAAATCCGACGGAGAGATACAGCTGGACATCTATCCCCTCGGAACTCTGGGGTCCCCTAAGGAGATATTCGAGCTTTGTCAGAACGGGGCTATCGAATTCGTACTCGACGGAGCCGGCCAGGTCGGGAGCATCGTTCCGGAAAATCAGATCTTCTCGATGCAATTTCTTTTCTCCGACAACCAGGAGGTCAACGAGAAAGTCCTCGCCACCAGCAAGGCGCTTAACGAGATGCTCTCCAGCGCCTACGAGAGACAGGGAGTCAAGGTACTGGCCTACTGGAGCGAGGGAG
The DNA here is from genome assembly GCF_021568855.1 of Dethiosulfovibrio russensis. Lineage (NCBI taxonomy): Bacteria > Thermotogati > Synergistota > Synergistia > Synergistales > Dethiosulfovibrionaceae > Dethiosulfovibrio > Dethiosulfovibrio russensis. Next base: position 5,047 of record NZ_JAKGUG010000020.1, read on the forward strand.
CCATGGACTGGACCGCCAACAAGCCCCTTCTTACTCCCGAGGATTTCAAGGGATTCAAGATGCGGACCATGCCGTCTCCAATGATAGTGGAATCCTATAAGGTGTACGGTGCCAATCCGACTCCGGTCCCCTTCATGGAGGTCTACAGCGGTCTTCAGCTCAACATGATCGACGGTCAGGAAAACGCCCCCTATATAGTCCAGGAGATGAAGTTCATGGAGGTCCAGGACTATTACATCGAGTCGGCCCACAAGATCTACATCATGCAGACTATGGTAAACAAGAGATTCTTCGAGAAACTGCCCGAGGACATCCAGAAAATCGTTCTCGAAGCGGTCGACGAGCTCCGTCCGTTCGGATATAAAATCCAGAAGGAGCTTAACGACGAGAGAATGGACATGATCAAGGCCAAGATGAAATCCAGCCAGAAGGTGGTAGCCATAACCCCCGAGGCAAGAGCAAAATTCCAGGAAATATCAAAGAAGACCGATGGTACTTACATAAAGATATCCGGCAACCCCGAACTAGCCGAGGACATTCTCGCCACTTTGAGGGAAGAAATCGCCGAGGCGGAAAAAGAGGCGTCAGGAAACTAATCCAATAAGAGACAAAAAAGGGATGAGCGGATCCCACAATCCGCTCATCCCTCGAAAAAACAAAAAACTTCATCTACGCGAGTAGTATATCACGGAGGCGGTATTAATGGATCAGAAAAAGAAATACATCCACGCAGTTCCCAACTTCAGCGAAGGACGTCGTACCGAGGTGATCGAAGCCATAGTGGGCGAAATCAAGAACGTAAAAGGGGTTAAACTAATCGACTTCTTTCCCGACGCCGACTTCAACCGTACCGTCATCGAGTGTATAGGCGAGCCGGAGCCTCTCATGGAAGCTCTCTTGAACATGGCGGGGAAGGCTTACGAGCTCATAGACATGGAAAAACAGCAAGGAGCTCATCCTAGAATCGGAGCGCAGGACACCATACCGGTATTCCCTCTCATGAACGTAACTCTAGAAGAATGCGCCGAGTTCGCGGAAAAGGTAGGGACCGCCCTTTTCGAGAGATTCCAGGTACCCGTGTATTTCAGCGGCGAAAACGCCAGAACTCCAGAACGCAGTGAGTTGGGATACATAAGGAAAGGACAGTATGAAGGATTGAAAGAGGTCGTCCATCTACCCGAACGGGCTCCAGATCTAGGACCTGCCAAGCTACATCCCTCAGCGGGGGCGACCATCGTCAGTGCCGCCACTAGCAATCTGGTGGCGATAAACGTCCTTTTGAGCACCACCGATATAGAGGTAGGCAAGAGAATAGCCAAGATGATGAGAGGCCCTAGCGGAGGCTTCAGCACCATCCGATCCGTCGCCTTCAAGCCGGACGGATACGATAACGTGGCGGTATCCATGAATATGTTCGATATCGATCAGACCCCCATCTACAGGGCTTTCCAGGTAATAGAGAACGAGGCTAAGAGATACGGACTGAGCATCATAGGCACCCAGGTCTGTGGCACGCTGAGACAGAAGGCTCTCATCAACTGTGCCGAGTACTTCCTCCGCTTGGTCGATTTCGACTACAACCAGATAGTGGAAAACAACATACTTGCGCTGGTGGGAGAGGAATAGATCGATGCTGGTGGACATGAGCCTAAAAGAATTTTACCAAGTGTTATCATCCGACTCCCCCGCTCCGGGAGGAGGAAGTGTAGCCGCCCTTTCCGGAGCTATGGGAGCCGGACTGGTCTCTATGGTATGCAATCTCACCGTAGGCAAGAAAGGCTACGAGAACGTTAGAGAAAACGCCGAAAAAACGGTGACGAGAAGCGGCTCGCTGGGACAAGATCTCATAGACTACATCGATGCCGATACGAATGCTTTCAACGGCGTAATGGCGGCCTTCAAGATGCCCAAGGAAACGGACGAGCAAAAAGCGGCCCGAAGTGCCGCCATACAGGAAGGCTACAAGGCGGCTATACGATCTCCTCTGAACATAGCCGAGGCCTGTCTGGAGGTGATGGAGCTCGCCGATGGCATGCTCGGCAAAGGAAACTCCAACGCCCTAAGCGACCTAGGGGTCGGAGCCGACATGGCCTACTCGGGACTGAAGGGGGCCGTGATGAACGTAGAGATAAACCTCCCCTCCATAAAAGACGAGACCTTCGCATCGGATACGGCGAAGAAGATCTCCTCACTGGAAAACAGAGGAGCCGTTTTGGCAGAAAGAATCCGTGAATACGTCAAAAAAGGCGGTCAAGCCTAGTATCACTACCTGTATTTCGAGACTATAATCCGGATATCCCTCCGAAAAGCTCAGATTCGGAGGGATATCGCGATAAGAGACAGAAGGAGGAGTTCTTACATGGCATTTCTCTCAGACATCGAGATAGCCCAGCAGGCTAAGATGAAACCCATAACGGAGGTGGCCGCCCAACTCGGCATAGAGGAGGACGACCTGGAACACTACGGCAAGTACAAGGCCAAGGTGTCCTACGATCTGTGGAACCGCATCAAGGACGACGAGGACGGCAAGCTCATCCTGGTGACGGCCATTACCCCCACCCCGGCGGGAGAGGGAAAGACCACCACGTCGGTAGGTCTCGCCCAGGCCCTGGCCAAACTGGGAAAGAAGACCACTCTGGCCCTCAGAGAA
>NZ_JAKGUG010000021.1 GCF_021568855.1 Dethiosulfovibrio russensis
TTGTTCTTTGCTGTACCTCGCCATGTGTCGCACCTCCAGGGAGTCTCTCTCGACTCGCTAAGCTAGTCTATCATGCGACACCTATTTTGGCAGGTAGGGCTGACCTAAATCAACCTAAGATAAAAAAATGGTCTTGACAATGGGGTCCACCATAAAAAATCCATTTCAGTACCACCACTAGTGAAACTATTAGTGGCAAAATCAAACATATACTCATGTCAAGAACAGTTGAATGCAATATTAGGTTTTTAAATAAAAACTCAGTAATTAAAATACATGGATTGGCATTGTGAATCTATGGCGCTATTATTGTGATAATTTATGCTTAAAGAAGTATATTTAGCCTATATCTCTACTCTAGTTTTTAATGTAACAACCGTAAACACTAAAGATAGAAATCAACCAAGGTACTACTCTTGAACTATCACTATTTTCGACAGGGATAGTTTATATGATTAAAAAAATAACAACAGGAGGGGCTAAGCGTGAAGATTTCATCTGTTCGCGTTAATAATTTTCGAAAGCTACAATGTTGTCATATAGAGTTCAGCGAAAACACTACTCTTTTCGTAGGCGCTAATAATAGCGGAAAGACTTCCGCTATGGATGCTTTAGGTAAATTCTTGGCAGGTAGAGGTTTTGATTTTAATGATTTTACCATATCAAACCGTCCCGCCATAAATATGATCGGCGATGAATGGATAGCTCAGGATTGTAAGATTCCGGAAGATTTGACAAGATGGGATAACCTCGTTCCCATAATGGATGTTTGGCTAGAGGTTGAACGTAACGAAATTCATTATGTTGCCAGTATCATACCTACATTGAAATGGCGAGGTGGAAAGCTTGGAGTCCGCCTTGCCTTTCAGCCTAAAGATATTTCAAAGTTATTTACAGAATATCGGGAGGCTTATTCTGCGGCTCGTACTACTGAATCTGCAGGAAAAGGAAAAGATGGGGCTCATATAAATTTATACCCAAAAGATTTATGTGATTTCATCGGTAAAAACTTAGCTGTGTATTTTTCTATTAAGTCATATGTACTTGACCCAGAACAGTTATTAGCAGAACCACCACAACCAACATCTTATGCAATGGAATGCTTCACCGATAACCCTTTAAAGGGAATCATTAGGATCGATATGATTGACGCTCAGCGTGGCTTTTCAGATCCAGATTCTTCCGATGAAAGAGAAAGGTCACGAAAACAATTGTCTACCCAAATGCGGAGCTATTACGACAAACACTTAGATCCCGAGAAGCTCCCTACCTCTGAGGATTTAGAGATATTGGAAGTTACCGAACAAGCAAGAGGTGTTTTTGATAAAAGCCTAGCCGATAAATTTGCTCCCGCAATTTCAGAACTGGAAGGCTTGGGCTATCCTGGCGTAACTGATCCCAAAATTACGATTACAACGAAGGTTAGTACGAGTGATACGTTGAAGCACGATTCTGCCGTACAGTATGCTCTTAGCAAAAACGATGTAACATTAAAAATGCCGGAAAAGTATAATGGTTTAGGTTATCAGAATCTCATCTCAATGGTATTCGATCTAATGAGTTTCCGCGACAGTTGGATGAGGGTGGGAAAAGCCCGACAAGAAGAAGACGCTGCAGATATAATTGAACCATTGCATTTAGTTTTAGTAGAAGAGCCGGAAGCGCATTTGCATATGCAGGTGCAGCAAGTATTTATACGGAAAGCCTACTCAGTGCTGCGAAATCATAACTTTCTTAATGACAAGAAAAATTTTGCCACACAACTTGTGATTAGCACCCATTCCAGCCATATTGCGCGCGAGACAAACTTTGCGGATTTGCGCTATTTCAAGCGACTTCCCGAATGCGCCAGCTGTAACATTGCCACAGCAAAAGTGATTAATCTATCCGATGTGTTTGGTAAAGAAGATGAAACAGATAAATTTGTAACGCGATATCTGCAAACAACCCATTGTGACTTATTCTTTGCAGATGCTGCCATATTAGTTGAGGGTTCTGCTGAAAGCATGTTAGTACCTCATTTTATAAAAGATAATTATCCTGAGTTACATCAAAGATATGTTTCTATACTTAATATAAATGGTCGTCATTCACATAGACTTAGTCCTTTAATTGATAAACTCTGCTTACCTACATTAGTGATTTCCGATTTAGACTCTGTGGAACCAGGAGGTCACCATAAGGCTGCTCGTCCTGTTCGAAATGAAAAATTAATAAGCGGCAACTATGCAATTACTGATTGGCTGCTTAAGGAAAATGGTTTGGACACGCTTCTTGATCTTCCAGCAGAACGAAAAGTGTTTGCAAATGAAACAGCCTATAAATATTCTATTCGTATTGCCTATCAGACTCCAGTGAAAATTAATTTTAATGGAACGTCAACAGAAACATTGTCGAGCACATTTGAAGACTGTCTGATTTACACGAATTACAAATTATTCAAGGACCTTAAAAAACACGACCTTGGAGATGATGCCGGGAACCTTATTAAGAAGGTAAATATCGCGCTTAATACCATAGAGTTATTTAACGAACTCCACGCTCAAATATATCGAGAACTTCGTGAGGGAAAGTCTGATCAAAAAGCTGAATTCGCTTTGGATTTAATTTATACAATCGATCCCCGCAAACTGACGGTTCCGAAGTATATTGCAGAGGGCTTAAAATGGCTTCAAGCGCTTCTGTGTCCGGAGGAGTGTTGAAAGATGGAAGATAAAAGAACTGTCCAAGAATTAACTGATAATCATATAGATGATCATGTGGACGACGAAATAAAACGGTGTTTTTCTGAAGAGAGTCCCAAAAGTTTTTTTATGTTTGCAGGAGCAGGCTCCGGCAAAACGCGAAGTTTAATTAATGCGCTTTCTTTTTTAGATAAAAAAATTGGGTCCAGATTATCGACACACTCAAAACAAGTTGCGGTGATAACTTACACAAATGCTGCTTGTGATGAAATTTCTAAAAGGCTTCAATATAAGCCTATATTTGCTGTGTCAACTATCCATAGTTTTCTATGGGAACTGATAAAAAATTATCAGACCGATATAAAGACTTGGGTTATTGAATCTCTGAAAAAAGATATTGCCGAATTGAATGAAAAGCAAATTAGAAGACGTGGTGGTGATGCCGCCATTAGAAGAGTAGAAGAAATTAAAAAGAAGACTACTCGCCTTGCTAAGATTGAAACTGTAAAGAAATTTTCTTATAGTCCTAATGGTAATGATGTGGGTTATGATTCTCTAAATCATAGTGAAGTTGTCAAAATGGGTTCTGATTTTATTGCCACCGAGGAAACCATGCAGGAAATTTTAGTGAGTAAATATCCAGTCTTACTAATTGATGAGAGTCAGGATACAAAGAAAGAGCTTGTTGATGCGTTGTTTGTTATTTACGAGAAATATAAGGACAGATTTGTTATTGGCATGTTTGGTGACACAATGCAACGGATATATATGGATGGCAAAGACAATTTAGCTGGCTGTATCCCTGATGAATGGGAAAAACCAAAAAAGGTCATGAACCACCGTAGTGCCACGCGAATAGTGGAATTAGCCAATGCAATTCGAAAGACTATGGATAAACAGCAACAGCGTTCGCGCTCTGATTCCGAGGCGGGAACAGTGCGTCTATTTATAGCAGACTCTTCTGCGAATAAAGAAGAAATGGAATGTCGAGCAGCTCAAATTATGGCTGAGAAGGCCAATGATAAAGATTGGATCGATTCTGCAAAGTATAAAAGCTTAATACTGGAGCATCACATGGCAGCCAGCAGATTTGGTTTCTTTGACCTGTATGCACCGCTTAATGAATCTAAATCTTTCGGCACATCTTTGCGTGATGGATCAATATCTGAAATATCATTCATGGCTAACGTTGTTTCTCCATTGATAAAAGCATATAAAAACAATAACGACTTCGAGGTCTCAAGAATTATACGGCAGCATTCTCCTCTTCTAAATAAGAAGGCTTTCCGGGAAAACCTTGTAGATCAGACTAAGTTACTAGAAGCTGCTGAAAATGCAGTCGAAGAATTGCTCTTTCTTTGGGAAGGTGGAGCCATTCCTACATGTATTGAAATATTAAAGACCATCAAAAAAACTAACCTTTTCACTCTCAACGATCGTGTAGACGATATCCTATCTGAACCAATAGAAGACGAGGATAAAAAGGTAGCAGCTTTGAGGGAAGCGTTCTCTGTGTCTTTTGATGAGTTAGAAAAATACTTGGCATATGTAACCGACAACACCCAATTTGCTACGCATCAGGGAGTAAAAGGATTAGAGTTTCCACGAGTCATGGTTATTATGGATGATGCTGAGGCCAAAGGGTTCTTATTTAGTTATGAGAAGCTTTTTGGCGCAAAGTCTAGAACAGATACAGATATTGAAAATGAACGTGAAGGCAGAGATACTGGGATTAGGAGAACAACGCGGCTTTTTTATGTAGCGTGTACGCGGGCAGAAAAAAGCTTAGCAATTATAGCTTACACGGAAAATGGGGATGCCGTCAGAGATACTGCCATTTCAAATGACTGGTTTTCAGCTGAAGAAATCGTTCTTTTATAATATTCTGAATGCATTATTTTTTAAATAACTATATTTAAAGTGACAGTTGCTAAGTAACTATCGCTCTCCAAACTTGGAGAAGCTGGCGACAGAAAAGCACTGATAGAAGGTGGAATCGGCATAGGGACGGAACCTGTCAAGCGAGAAGTTGCAAAAAGATCGAATTAAAATGACTCAGTCTCTGCGCTTTTCCTGGGACTCTTTCTCCGGGTTCAGATAGACCGTCTCCTCGATGGAGCACTTTCTTATCGGTCTGTTTCTCCATCTGTCCGGGTGTTTTCTCTTGGCTTCTTCCAGGGTTTTCTTCCTCTTCGGTACTGTCCAGTATGTTTCGCACATTAATATTTGAGTCAGCAGGTCCATATAGAGCTATGTTCGGTTTTTAAGGCTTTCTGTGTCAGCTTACGACAGCATTATCTTCCTGCTCCAGTATCTGTTCTCTGAGATGCTCCATGTTCATGTAGGCTCTTTTACCCCATTTGGTGGAAGCTACATGCTGGACAGTATCCCTTTCTATTACGCAAGAAACAATCCCGGAACCTGTCAAGCGAGATGTCGTAAAAAGATCAAATTGGAATGACTCAGTCTCTGCGCTTTTTCTGGGACTCTTTCTCCGGGTTCAGATAGACCGTCTCCTCTATGGAGCAGTTTCTTATCGGCCTGTTTCTCCATCTGTCCGGGTGTTTTCTCTTGGCTTCTTCCAGGGTTTTCTTCCTCTTCGCCAGTATCTCCGGGGCT
>NZ_JAKGUG010000022.1 GCF_021568855.1 Dethiosulfovibrio russensis
GGCTCCTATGGGCTCCCAGTAGTCGGACCAGTAGATCAGGGCGGCGTCGGCCTTCGACAAAGATCGTATATCCTTATGGGATACGATCTTTCTCTCGTAGGCGAATCTAAGGGTACCTTCCGTTATGCCGTAGTTGGTCCGTCCTCCCCTATCGTCCGGATCGTTCGCATATCCTCCCTCGAATCCCAGGACCACGGAGAGAACCTCAGAGAACCTCTCCGTCACTTCGTCCCCCTCCCCTCCCAGGGCAAAGGGCCCGCTATATCCAATATGTCCCTGCCATGGATCGCCAGCTCCTCTATCCTGTCCAGCCCCCAGTCGTGACCGAGGCGCTCGTTCAGTTTATCCACGGCATAGTCCACCAGTCCTCGGATGATGGGGCCGTCGAAGGGCTCCAGAAACCAGGGAAGGACTATGAGACCGTCCAGGTATTCCACGACGGCGTCTCTCTTGTCCTTCGACTGAAGCCCCGAGATCTCGTCCTTCACCTGCGAGGTGGCCAACTCGGCGAACACGACTATACGACCGACGAAGTCGACCACATTCGATAGGTTCTCCCTTACCTTCTTGAGACTGTTCCACTCGGACAGCTCGTTCATCCGCTCTTTCAGATACTTAGCGTCGGCCACCAGAGTGCTAAGAGCTTCCTTGATCTTTTCGACGTTCTCTCTCATCGGAATTCCTCCTCTTTTCGGAACAAAAAAGGGAAGCCCACGCCGAGCTTCCCCGAAACTTTATGCCGTTCGCTACGTCTCCGGCGTCTCCAATTCCATACCCAACCTCAAAGCTTCCACCATGACGACGTTACTCTTCGGAGGGGCTCCCGGCGTCTTTATCTGTTCCCATATCCGGTCCATTTTCGAGGACAACCCCTCCATTCCCGACAACACCGGGGAGAGGTCTATGTCCGTCTGTTTGATGAAATGTCCCATCAAGACACCACCTCCATAACGAGAAGAGTCACGGTTGCCCCCGCCGAGGAGGACAGGAAGATCTCGCCCAACCGTCCCCAGTCCAGACGATCGAGGTCAAGTCCGTATTTCCCATCCAGTTTTATAGATCTCTCCCCCAGATGGATCTCCGCAATGTCGTCCCCCTCGGTGGCCGCCTGGAGAGAGAGCTTTCTGCAATAGGGGACCGGCAATGTCACGGTCTCACCGGGCGGGACGGTCACCTCTCCGGAATACAACACCTGAGAGCGAGGCTTAGGATCGCCGGAGACGACGGTAAGTCCGATCTCCTCGGCGGGAATGAAAAAGGGTACCCGTTTTTCCTCGCCGGGTACCCAGTAATGCCGCCCGAAAGATATCGGGTAGGACTTTTCGTTTTTATATGTAGGCATGGCTCTACCCTATCTGGAGCATACGCCCGGGAAGATGGACCCGATATCTCTTGCCGTCCAGCCATCCGACGGACCCTACGGCGAGAGCCTCCGGAGTCGCTAAAACCCCGGGGACTGCCCCCCTTATCTCCTCGGATGTATAGGCGAAAAGATCCGTTACGACGGGGCCGCCACTGACGGAATCCGTAGAAATAGGTGGCGAAGGAGCAAAAAGTTGCATCGTGATAATTCCCTCCGGGTTGGATTCGCTACCTAAAACGACCAGATGCTCCCCCTTGCTGGGCGGCGAAAAGGCACAACAAAGATCAGTGTCGAAGATAGCAGGGAAAGGTCCATCAAGGCCGTTGCCTTTAGAGGTGTCCACAAGGACGAGCCCCAGCACCCCGGAGTGTTCCTCTCCTTCGTCATAGCAGAAAAACACGCCGCCTTCGTTGCTGATTACCGAAGAGGTTATGGGCAAAATTCTCCAGGAAGTGGGAGATACCAGCTGATCTTCTAAAAAATCCGTCCCTATCCGCATAATGGTCCCAGATATCACGATCGGGGCGCCTAGCCCCTCGGTAGTCTGCCCGAAATAGATGCGGGGAGTCGCATAGTACCTATACCCGCTTGGACGGAAAGGCTTCCACTGGATGTTCTCAATAAAGGCACTCATGACAACGGCGGATGTCCCGTTATAAGAATATTCCAGTGTGTCGGAAGTAAGAAGATTAACAGACACATAGATGCCATTTGATTTGTCCATCAGATCAAGATTACTTATCGGGTTTTTACCTCCTATACGCATCACTTTCTCTTTATTACGCGACAGAGGGGCTCCAAACAAGTAGCCGTTGTCTGAGTCTATGTAGGCTCCACTGTGGAGCCTATACGAACTTGTATTTGACGCCTTGCCAAAATACGAGAATAAGATGCTTAATCCCATAGGACCCTCGGGGAGTGGCGTCTGAGAGTTTATCACAGGGGCCATGTAATCCGTCTGGCTTCTGATCCCCAGCATCGTAGAGCTCGCTTCCAATGCCATGATATCTCCTTCTAGCTCTCCAAGGTACACTCTTCGAGGTAACAGTTCAGGTGTACTGGCGAACTCGTATATAGGATCCTTCGCCTCCACGTACAACCCGTCTTTCACCTTCGCCACGATGTGGTAGGGGTACTCCACCCCGTCGTGGACGTGCTTTTCCTCCTTGAGTATTTCCAGGCCTCCTATGGCCGCCAATTTTTTCATGAGCACCAGAGGATGACACCCCAGAGTATCAATCCTTTTTACCGCCATTACATTACCTCCCTATTGAGAAATGACCCTGAGCCGGGCCGTCAGAACCGAGTTCGGCGCATCGTAGGGCAGAGACGCCCTCAAGAAACACCGTCTTCCGCTCCACTGTCGGATATTCCCTATGGCGTGCCCCCTTTCGTAGGAGTAATCCATACGGACCTCCGAATCCACGGCCGGAGCGGCCCCGAAGGTAACCGTTCCCTTTACGTTGTTGAGGGCGTAGTCCGTCACCTCCTGCCCCCCTACCAGCACCTTCGAGACTCCCCGTATCAAAGGGGTGCCGGTGTCGAAT
>NZ_JAKGUG010000023.1 GCF_021568855.1 Dethiosulfovibrio russensis
GGCTCCTATGGGCTCCCAGTAGTCGGACCAGTAGATCAGGGCGGCGTCGGCCTTCGACAAAGATCGTATATCCTTATGGGATACGATCTTTCTCTCGTAAGCGGATCTAAGGGTACCTTCCGTTATGCCGTAATTGGTCCGCCCTCCCCTGTCGTCCGAATCGTCCGCATATCCTCCCTCGAATCCCAGGACCACGGAGAGGACTTCAGAGAACCTGTCCGTCACTTCGTCCCCCTCCCCTCCCAGGGCAAAGGGCCCGCTATATCCAATATGTCCCTGCCATGGGTCGCCAGCTCCTCTATCCTGTCCAGCCCCCAGTCGTGACCGAGGCGCTCGTTCAGTTTGTCCACGGCATAGTCCACCAGTCCTCGGATGATGGGGCCATCGAAGGGCTCCAGAAACCAGGGAAGGACTATCAAGCCATCCAGGTATTCCACGACGGCGTCTCTCTTGTCCTTCGACTGAAGCCCCGAGATCTCGTCCTTCACCTGCGAGGTGGCCAACTCGGCGAACACGACTATACGCCCGACGAAATCGACCACATTCGATAGGTTCTCCCTTACCTTCTTGAGACTGTTCCACTCGGACAGCTCGTTCATCCGCTCTTTCAGATACCTAGCGTCGGCCACCAGAGTGCTCAGAGCTTCCTTGATCTTTTCGACGTTCTCTCTCATCGGGATTCCTCCTCTTTTCGAAACAAAAAAAGGGAAGCTCACGCCGAGCTTCCCCGAAACTTTATGCCGTTCGCTACGCCTCCGGCGTCTCCAATTCCATCCCCAACCTCAAAGCTCCCACCATGACGACGTTGCTCTTCGGAGGGGCTCCCGGCGTCTTTATCTGTTCCCATATCCGGTCCATTTTCGAAGACAATCCCTCCATCCCCGACAACACCGGGGAGAGATCTATGTCAGTCTGCTTGATGAAACGTCCCATCAAGACACCTCCATAACGAGAAGATTCACGGTTGCCCCCGCCGAGGAGGACAGGGAGAGCTCGCCCAACCGTCCCCAGTCCAGACGGTCGAGATCGAGCCCGTATTTCCCATCCAGCCTTATAGATCTCTCCCCCAGATGGATCTCCGCAACGTCGTCCCCCTCGGTAGCCGCCTGGAGAGAGAGCTCCCTGCAATAGGGGACCGGCAATGTCACGGTCTCACCGGGCGGGACGGTCACCTCTCCGGAATACAGCACCTGAGAACGAGGCTTAGGATCGCCGGAGATGACGGTAAGTCCGATCTCCTCGGCGGGAATGAAAAAGGGTACCCGTTTTTCCTCGCCGGGTACCCAGTAATGCCGCCCGAAAGATATCGGGTAGGACTTTTCGTTTTTGTATGTAGGCATGGTTCTACCCTATCTGGAGCATACGCCCGGGAAGATGGACCCGGTATCTCTTGCCGTCCAGCCAGCCAACGGACCCGACAGTGAGAGCCTCCGGAGTCGCTAAAACCCCGGGGACTGCCCCCCTTATCTCCTCGGATGTATAGGCGAAAAGATCCGTTACGACGGGGCCGCCACTGACGGAATCCGTAGAAATAGGTGGCGAAGGAGCAAAAAGTTGCATCGTGATAATTCCCTCCGGGTTGGATTCGCTACCTAAAACGACCAGATGCTCCCCCTTGCTGGGCGGCGAAAAGGCACAACAAAGATCAGTGTCGAAGATAGCAGGGAAAGGTCCATCGAGGCCGTTGCCTTTAGAGGTGTCCACAAGGACGAGCCCCAGCACCCCGGAGTGTTCCTCTCCTTCGTCATAGCAGAAAAACACGCCACCTTCGTTGCTGATTACCGAAGAGGTTATGGGCAAAATTCTCCAGGAAGAGGGAGATACCAGCTGATCTTCTAAAAAACCCGTCCCTATCCGCGTAATGGTCCCAGATATCACGATCGGGGCGCCTAGCCCTTCGTCAGTCTGCCCGAAATAGATGCGGGGAGTTTCATGGTACTTATACCAGCTTGGACGGAAAGGCTTGCACTGGATGTTCTCAAGAAAGGCACTCATGACAACGGCGGATGTCCCGTTATAAGGATATTCCAGTGTGTCGGAAGTAAGAAGATTAACAGACACATAGTTGCCATTTGATTTGTCCGTCAGACCAAGATTACTTATCGGGTTTTTACCTCCTATACGCATCACTTTCTCTTTATTACGCGACAGAGGGCCTCCAAACAAGTAGCCGTTGTCTGAGTTTATGTAGGCTCCACAGTTGAGCTCATACGAACTTGTATTTGACGCCTTGCCAAAATACGAGAATAAGATACTTAATCCCAAAGGACCCTCGGGGAGTGGCGTCTGCGAGTTTATCACAGGGGCCATGAGATCCGTCTGGCTTATGATCCCCAACATCGTAGAGCTCGCTTCCAATGCCATGATATCTCCGTCTAGCTCTCCAAGGTACACTCTTCGAGGTAACAGTTCGGGGGTACTTGCGAACTCGTATATAGGATCCTTCGCCTCCACGTACAACCCGTCTTTCACCTTCGCCACGATGTGGTAGGGGTACTCCACCCCGTCGTGGACGTGCTTTTCCTCCTTGAGTATTTCCAGGCCTCCTATGGCCGCCAGTTTCTTCATGAGCACCAGGGGATGACACCCCAGAGTATCAATCCTTTTTACCGCCATTACATTACCTCCCTATTGAGAAATGACCCTGAGCCGGGCCGTCAGAACCGAGTTCGGCGCGTCGTAGGGCAGAGACGCCCTCAGGAAACACCGTCTTCCGCTCCACTGTCGGATATTGCCGATGGCGTGCCCCCTTTCGTAGGAGTAATCCATACGGACCTCCGAATCCACGGCCGGAGCGGCCCCGAACGTCACCGTTCCCTTTACGTTGTTGAGGGCGTAGTCCGTCACCTCCTGCCCCCCTACCAGCACCTTCGAGACTCCCCGTATCAAAGGGGTGCCGGTGTCGAAT
>NZ_JAKGUG010000024.1 GCF_021568855.1 Dethiosulfovibrio russensis
CACACCGCAGGAGATCTACTTCGAAGAGGAAGACCTATAGCAGTCTGACCTAAACTAATCTAGGCTAAAAAATGGTCTTGACAATGGGGTCCACCATAGAGCAACTTTTCAAAGCGTTCAGAACGACTTCTAAACTCCTCTACCACCTCGGTCTGATAAAGCTTAGATTCGTTAATCACGACAGAGGCATTTCCTCCAATTCTGTCATCCTCCAAAAGAGCGTATATATCTTTCAAACTTTTTCCCGCTCCAAGATCATCGGTGCTATCTTCTTTTTCGTAGCAATCTATAGCCTCTATCAATTCGTTAAAAACCATCCCTGCCGCAGCTTGCAATAGGCTCTCCCTGTCTCTTCGGGCATCCTCGATAGACTTAAGTTTTGCGCTTTCCGCCTCGTTAACGGCTAAAAAATCATCAACGACTTGGAAGGGAACCTGGGGCTGAGCCGCTCTAGAAAGATCCACCACTTCTATGCCACAATTAAGTGATTTCAGACGATCTCTTATCAAAGAGAGGATGGATTTTTCGTCTATATTCCCACGGGTAAAATCATCGATAGAGGTGCTGCCGATACCGCAGACCAACGCTCCTTCCGTCATAAACGAAAGTAGTGTCTTCGCCCTGTCCATATCGCCGATGGACCTTACGAAACGAGTTGGATTGTCGCCATTGCCGGAGACCTGAAAGACCAATTCCCATCTACCGTGGACGATGTTATGGTCTCCAGTGATAAGAAAACCATCCTTCCCCGGAACTAAACCATCTCCTCCCAATCGATCACACCAAAAAGAATCCTCTAGCGACAATCTCTGGAGATTTGTCGTTACGACAATCTTATCGTCTATAGGGCTCGGTAAGGCCCAATAAGGTCCTCCCGGCATATACACCGATTCGGATCCGGTTCCCAAAATCTTTCCCAACCTAGTATGGATAACGACTGTCCCTTCTTCTACCCAGAAAACGCCACTCAAAGCGACATAAACGCAAAAAAGGACTCCGACAATAAGAAAAAAACGCCCTCCTGAACGAATAAGCTTATCCAAAGCCTTCGCCTTTAGGATATCCGGCTCAGACATTCCTCTCAAAGTCATTTCGCCTCCCCTTCTTTAGAGGGATGAGACAGCATTTCATCGAGCAAAGAATAAGGCGTCATCCCTGAATCCAAGATGAAGGTAGTATTATGCTTCAAGGTGTTCTCCAATGTCTCAAGTTGGCGAAGATATAAAGCAAAATCCTGGTTTAGTGCGAACGCCTCTGCATAGCCAGCAGCTACAGCATCTCCCTCGGAACGTATTTCCTGAGCACGTCTTCTGGCAAAAGCCATTATTCTATCGCTGTCGCTGGCAGCTTTAGCCATGATACCCTTAGCTATGGCTTCTCCTTCCGATCTCGCCTTCTGAGCCATTCTTTGTCGAGTCTGTCTCATCCTCTGGAAAACCGCCTCGGTTATCTTCTCGGGAAAAAGAACTCTGCTTATCCCCATTCTCTCCAAGGCTATCCCCCATCGGCGCCCCGCCAGATCCGATCTCATCCTCTCCAAGATAGCCTCTTCGGCTTCCTCGATATGAGCCCCATCGATGGAGATAAGCTGATCCAATCTAAAATTACCCAATTCGGAACTAGCAGTCCTCATTCGATCTCCTAAAAGCCTCTCTGCCTCTTCCACGGTTTTCATGCTACGAAAAAAATCAAGACAATTAACGATTTTCCAGGAAACATAGCCCTGGATCACTATCACCTGTCTATCGGAAGTTTCTTGTTGCTCTAGGCTTTCGGAGAGAACTCTAATACGACGATCGAATCTATAAAGCTTCTGTATGGGCCAAGGCCAACGCCAAAAAAGCCCGGATTCGTCTCCCTCGGCATTTCTAATACCAGCTTGATCCGCCCTTCCAAACGTAGTTACCAAAACCGTTTCGTTAAACGGGACGACAAAGGAAAACATATACAGCAACAACACTACGATTGTAATGACTCCCAAGGTAGGGCGTAAAAGCTTTGTCTTCAAAGTGATCACTCCTCTGAAATATACTCGGTTACATTGGGAGCCATATCCGGAAGGGACACAGCCGGAGCCAAACCGGAAAGGCCAAACATCATATCCTCTCTGTCTTTGGGAATCAAATATTTACGACGAAAAGGAAGAGTCTTATCCAGAACATCAAGGTATAAACTATTTCCATAATAACGAGGAGAACTGGAAAATATATTGAACTGAGACAAAAAACGTTCGTAGCGAACTTCCTCGTCTGATTCTCTTATGACCTTATAACTTACGGCCTCGCCCAAGACAGAGGCAACCTCTCCTCCGCTGCTCATAAGAACCGAATCTATTTCGTCGGATCTATCGTAACCGTATAGTGGACCCGGAAAAATGGACCACCGAGTAAGTTGCTAGGTTAAGGTGAAGAACAGGCTGCTGTATCATAGGTCTCAGAAAGAGAGGGGACATAA
>NZ_JAKGUG010000025.1 GCF_021568855.1 Dethiosulfovibrio russensis
AATAGGGCGAAAGTTTCACGTAGTAGACCCGAAGCCCGACGATCTAGCCATGGCCAGGTTGAAGTGAGGGTGAAACCTCATGGAGGACCGAACCAGTATCTGTTGAAAAAGATTTGGATGAGCTGTGGTTAGGAGTGAAAAGCTAATCGAGTTGGGTAATAGCTGGTTCTCCCCGAAATGCATTGAGGTGCAGCCTCAGGTATTTCGTCTCGGGGGTAGAGCACTGGATGGATGCGGGGGACTGGGGTCCTACCAAATTCAACTAAACTCCGAATACCGAGACGTGAAGCCTGGGAGTGAGACTACGGGTGATAAGGTCCGTGGTCGAAAGGGAAACAGCCCAGACCGTCGGCTAAGGTCCCAAAGACATGCTAAGTGTGGCAAGGATGTGGAGATGCCCAAACAGCCAGGAGGTTGGCTTAGAAGCAGCCATCCTTTAAAGAGTGCGTAATAGCTCACTGGTCGAGGATCTCTGCGCCGAAAATGTAGGGGGCTAAGCATGACACCGAAGCCACGGGATGTATGTAAATACATCGGTAGGGGAGCGTTGCCATCGGAGCGAAGCCGTATTGTAAAGTGCGGTGGACCGATGGGAAGTGAGAATGCAGGCATGAGTAACGACAAACAAGTGAGAATCTTGTTCACCGGAAGACCAAGGTTTCCTGGGGAAGGTTGATCCGCCCAGGGTTAGGCGGGACCTAAGGCGAGGCTGAAAAGCGTAGTCGATGGACAGCAGGTAGACATTCCTGCCCCGTTCTTGGACGTTATTACCGAAGTGGTGACGCAGGAGGCTAGGTGTAGCCGGCGGATGGAAGAGCCGGTCCAAGGGAGTAGGCAGGGTAGGCAGGAAAATCCACCTACCTGATAATGCTGAGACCTGATGGGGAGTGCTTACGAGCACGAAGACATTGACGCCACGCTGCCGAGAAAAGCCACTAGGGAGGAAGAGAACGCCCGTACCCGAAACCGACACAGGTGGTCTGGCTGAGAAGGCTAAGGTGAGTGGAATAACCATCGTTAAGGAACTCTGCAAGTTGACTCCGTAACTTCGGGAGAAGGAGTGCCACCCTGGTGAAGCTAATGCTGGTGGAGCTGAGGGTGGTCGCAGAAACCAGGCCCAAGCGACTGTTTACTAAAAACACAGGACTCTGCTGAAGGCGCAAGCCGACGTATAGGGTCTGACGCCTGCCCGGTGCTGGAAGGTTAAGGGGAGAGGTTAGTCTTCGGGCGAAGCTTTGAACCGAAGCCCCAGTAAACGGCGGCCGTAACTATAACGGTCCTAAGGTAGCGAAATTCCTTGTCGGGTAAGTTCCGACCTGCACGAATGGCGTAACGATTTGGGCGCTGTCTCGACGATGGATCCAGTGAAATTGTGGTACCGGTAAAGACACCGGTTACCCGTGGTGGGACGGAAAGACCCCGTGGAGCTTTACTGTAGCCTGGCATTGGGACTCGACACATCATGTACAGGATAGGTGGGAGCCTAAGAAGGGAGTACGTCAGTATTCCTGGAGGCGTTGTTGGGATACCACCCTTGTTGTGTTAAGTTTCTAACCGCTTCTTCTGAATCGGAGAGCGGGACATTGTCAGGTGGGCAGTTTGACTGGGGCGGTCGCCTCCTAAAGAGTAACGGAGGCGCGCAAAGGTCATCTCAGGGCGAATGGAAAACGCCCGAAGAGCGTAAGGGTATAAGATGGCTTGACTGTGAGACAGACATGTCGAACAGAGACGAAAGTCGGTCCTAGTGATCCGGCGGTACCGAATGGAAGGGCCGTCGCTCATCGGATAAAAGCTACCCCGGGGATAACAGGCTGATCTCCCCCGAGAGTTCCCATCGACGGGGAGGTTTGGCACCTCGATGTCGGCTCGTCGCATCCTGGGGCTGAAGCAGGTCCCAAGGGTTGGTCTGTTCGCCCATTAAAGCGGTACGTGAGCTGGGTTTAGAACGTCGTGAGACAGTTCGGTCCCTATCCACCATGGGCGTAAGGTATTTGAGGAGAGCTGCTCCTAGTACGAGAGGACCGGAGTGGACGCACCGCTGGTGTACCAGTTGTGTCGCCAGATGCATAAGCTGGGTAGCTATGTGCGGAACGGATAACCGCTGAAGGCATCTAAGCGGGAAGCCGCCTCCAAGATGAGATACCTCACTGCGTAAGCAGGTAAGGCGTCCCGTAGACGACGGGGCAGATAGGCCGGAGGTGGAAGCGTGGCAACGCGTGGAGCTGACCGGTACTAATACGCCGAGGCCTTAACCTCTTTTTGTTTTCTTTGTTCCTTGTCAGGGAGCTTATATATAGTTTGGAGAGATTCTTGGTGGCTTTTGCGGAGGGGGTACACCCGGTCCCATGCCGAACCCGGCAGTTAAGCCCTCCAGCGCCGATGGTACTGCGATTCGCTTCGTGGGAGAGTAGGTCG
>NZ_JAKGUG010000026.1 GCF_021568855.1 Dethiosulfovibrio russensis
CTGGGACTTACCCTGAGGGAAGACCTCAGAGAGGCGGAGGAAGAGGGAGCCACCAGATACGGAGTCGGCCCCGGAGCGGTCCGGTTCATAAGCGGAACCTTCAGGCCTCACAGAGACCTTGAGAAAAAGCTGGCCGCCTTCCACGGCAGAGAGGAAGCCATGGCCTTCAGCTCGGCCTACATGACGGTAAACGGGGTGCTCACCTCCCTTATAACCAAGGAAACGGCGGTCATAAGCGACGAGCTCAACCACAACTGCATAATAAACGCCATAAGGCTCTCCCGTCCCATAAGCAAATCGGTCTACGGCCACAACGACGTGGCAGAGCTGGAGAGGCGGATCCTGGAAGCCCAGGGAGCCCGGCGCCTCATAGTCGTCACGGACGGCATCTTCAGCATGAGAGGAGACCACGCCCCTCTTAAGGAGATAGAGGCAGTGGTCAGGAAACACGACCATCTCTTCCCCGAGAACGCCATACTGGTGGTGGACGACTCCCACGGAGTGGGGGCCTTCGGAGAGACAGGCAGGGGAACAGAGGAATACACGGGAGGTCGGGCCGACGTCCTGGTGGGAACCCTGGGCAAAGCCTACGGCGTCAACGGCGGCTACGTCGTATCCAGCGAAGCCGTAGTGACCTACCTGAGGGAACACGCCCCCATGTACATCTACTCGAACCCCATCTCCGCCGGAGAGGCGGCCGCCACGGTCAAGGCCCTGGAGATACTGGACGGCCCCGAGGGAAGGGCCATACTGAAACACCTGAGGGACATGACCGGACGGTTCGAGAAAGGGCTGACCGACCTGGGCTACGAGGTGATTCCCGGAGACCATCCTGTTGTTCCCCTGATGGTCCGAGACACCGAGGAAACCTCCAGGATAGTCTCCTACCTGCTGGAGAAAGGCGTCCTTGCCACGGGGCTGAACTACCCTGTGGTTCCCAAGGGAGACGAGGAGATACGGTTCCAGATCTCCGGCGACCACACGGCCTCGGACATAGACGCTGTTCTGGATATCCTCAGGGAGTACAGGGATAAGAGGTAGAGGAGG
>NZ_JAKGUG010000027.1 GCF_021568855.1 Dethiosulfovibrio russensis
AGCCAGACCCCCGTCCAATGTCGGAGCATCACCCAGGTGGTTCCTTCCTCGTCGATCTCCAGCCTCGCATCTACCAGCGGGACGGTGGGGTCTATGGCCACCGCAGAAAGTATCTGATGATCGTAGGTCTGACCCATGGTCACCGCAGGGCGGTTTATGTCCTGGGCCTTCTCTCTCCACAGATCCATCCTCTCCACCACCCCCTCGGCCAACGCCGCCTCGGGATCTCCCGTCGGCTCCGGAAGAGGATACAGACAGGGCTGATTCCCGAGAATGGAGTCTATGTCCTCCTTTACCCCGCCGCTTCCCCCCGGCCAGGTTCCCCACCTAGCCCAGTAGGTGGAGGGGATCAACCCGGCGGCCTTTTCTCCTACCTCTCCGGCCTCCTCCGGGTCGATCCGGCGCGCCCCGCTCCGACAGACCCCCCAGACCTCCGGTTTGGGGTCGTTACCGGTGGCCTCTTTCAACTTTGAAAAGATAGCCATAGGCTCGTCTCGTATCATGGCCCATCCGGCGAAAGTCCAGAAGTAACCACGTCCGGCGTCCACCTCTTTCCACTCCCGGAACAGGGGATCTCCGACGTACATTCGTTGATTCGGCAGAGCGTAAACCAGCATGGCGTCCCCGAAGGAATCCTCCAGGTACTTGTTGAAAGCCTCCTGAACCATCAGGGCTCCGTACAGGGCGAACCCTCCTCCGAGACCGACGAGAGGCATTAGGAAAGACCAGTCCGTGGTCTCCAGTAACTTCCGATAACGTATCCTTCCTACCGGGGCGTGGAACAGACTCCAGTCCGCACCGGGGAAGTGGTGAACGTGGTAATTCCCCTGT
>NZ_JAKGUG010000028.1 GCF_021568855.1 Dethiosulfovibrio russensis
ATGTAAAATAGTTAAGCATATGATTTTATTTAACTTATAAAAGACGATTTCGGATAACGCCCATTATGTTAAATGGGCATAAATCAATTCTAAAATTATCTATGATAATTCTTAGCTTTTACTTCAGTACTGCGTTTAGGGTGGATAGAAAAGGGGCTAGCTGCTATGATTGCCCCCGAAATCCTCCAAAATAGATATCTTTCTTAATATGACACTTACGCCACCATAAGTTTATTTACCTCTTAAATCAGTAAATAACTCATCACTGTCTAGTGATGTGGTGTAGTAGCTTGTGTGTCGTATATATCACATCACTAGCCTTTCTTAAAATTTAAAAAAATAGGCTATTTCATGTTATCCACTATTCGAGAACAATGGTTCTCTAATATTCGCGGGGATGTCCTTGCGGGTATTGTTGTCGCTTTGGCTCTAATTCCTGAAGCAATTGCCTTCTCTATTATTGCAGGTGTCGATCCTAAAGTCGGGTTATACGCTTCATTCTGTATTGCCGTGGTGATTGCTTTCGTAGGTGGTCGCCCTGGTATGATTTCTGGGGCAACCGGTGCCATGGCGTTATTAATGGTAACACTGGTTAAAGAGCATGGTCTGCAATACTTATTAGCAGCCACAATTTTGACAGGATTTATTCAAATCTTAGCCGGCTATCTAAAATTAGGTGCCTTGATGCGGTTTGTATCCAAGTCAGTTGTGATTGGCTTTGTGAATGCCCTGGCTATTCTAATTTTTATGGCTCAATTACCTGAACTCACTAATGTGACATGGCATGTCTATGC
>NZ_JAKGUG010000029.1 GCF_021568855.1 Dethiosulfovibrio russensis
AGACCAAAGTAGCCCTGGCAGCGCTGAAGGGAGATAAGACCCTAGTGCAGCTCTCCAGTGATTTTGGAGTCTCCACAGTTCAGATCGGACAGTGGAAAAAACAGTTACTACAAGGGCTGCCGGAGATCTTTCAGCGTAAGGGAAGCCCTGTAGATGTCGACGCCATAACAGCCCCTCTCTACCAGGAGATCGGTCGGCTCAAAGTAGAGCTGGACTGGCTTAAAAAAAAATCTGGCGTTGACTCTTGAGGAGAAGCGAGGCTGTGTGGAATCGGATCATCCTCATCTCAGCATTCGCCGACAATGTGATCTCCTCAATTTGAACCGTTCCAGCTTTTACTCTCCCCCGACATTTGGGAGAGAGAGTTTAGAGAACCTGGAGATCATGGAATGTATAGATAAACAATACACAGACATCCCAACCTATGGTAGTAGGCGAATGACCGCCTGGCTTCGTCGTGAGGGATACGACGTGAATCGCAAGAGAGTCCAACGTCTGATGAGGCTTATGGGCCTAGAAGGGCTGGCTCCCAAACCGGGGACCAGTAGACCTCATCCGGAACGGGAGGTGTATCCCTACCTGCTCCGAAACGTAAAGGTGGGGAAGCCCAACCAGGTCTGGAGTACGGATATCACGTACTGTAGACTCACCTGTGGGTTCATGTATCTCGTAGCTGTCATCGACTGGTATAGCCGCTATATCCTCTCCTGGGAGCTATCCAATACTCTTGACGCTGAATTCTGCATCGTGGCTTTGAATAGGGCTCTGGAGATGGGCAAGCCAGAGATA
>NZ_JAKGUG010000030.1 GCF_021568855.1 Dethiosulfovibrio russensis
TCGTAATGGATCGAATGCAAAAAATGCTCTTAATGGTTTACCTCGATGCTGAACACGTAGTTCCTTCATATTGGTAAATTTAGAATCGTAGACGGTATCTACTAAGGGACGACCTAAACTTGGTCCTTGCAGTTGCAGAACAACCAACGCAGCTAAGACTTTCTCTTGTGTTATTTCATCTTGCTGTTCAAGCCATTCATTAAACAGATCCGTTGTAATGACTGTCCACATATTACAACCATAATATAGATTATAGTCTATATATTAAAGCTGATTGAATAACTTTGCAAATGGCAATAAAAAAGCCCGACATCCTGTCGGGCTTTTTCATATCGGGTGCTCGTCTTACTGATCTCGTGCTGCCCATTCCTTGCGCTATTTTCTTATTCTTGTTGTCTGGAGACATCCAGTTCCCTTATGTATTCATAATAGGGCTAGTACCTTGGATTACCAATCAGCAAAATCCTTAAATCTCTGTAAGCTTTAGCTTACAAAGTTGGCCTATTTTATCCCAAGAGTTGTCCGCAGAAATTGGGGATTATTTGTGAAGTGTGACCATTGAGAAATCAGGATAAATTGAAAAACGAATGTTTTTTGTTCGATTTTATTGGCTAAATGTTACAGTTTTGCTTAAAAAGAAACCGACTTGTTTCCCAGTCGGTTTTTTGTGGTTTTTTAGGGGGATGAAAAATTTTTAACTATATGAAAAACAAGGAGATTTTAAAAAGCATTTCGTATAAGCTCTATTATGTTAAATGG
>NZ_JAKGUG010000031.1 GCF_021568855.1 Dethiosulfovibrio russensis
TACGAGAGAAAGATCGTATCCCATAAGGATATACGATCTTTGTCGAAGGCCGACGCCGCCCTGATCTACTGGTCCGACTACTGGGAGCCCATAGGAGCCGACGGAATGCCGGAGCCTTTGGACCTCGTCATGTTCGACTGTGCCGTGAACCACGGCGTGGGAGGGGCTGTAAAGCTTCTACAGGAGGGGCTCAACTCGATATTGAAAGACACAGTCCTCGCAGTCGATGGAGCGATGGGCCCGAGGACTAGGGCGGCGCTGGCGACTCTGAGGAAAGAGGACGCCAGGCTGACGAACGGAAGCGGCGACTTGAAGCCTTATTCTCTTCTTCGCTATCTCTGCCTTGAGGTTTTGATGAACCGTACAAGGCTGTACGATCGCCTTGTAGATAGGAATGTGTCGCAACGTAAGTTCCTGCGAGGGTGGATTCACAACAGGGTAGTGAAGCTGGGAAAATCGGCGGGACTGGAGGATTGAAGGAGGCCTGACTTTGCTTGATGACATCATGGAGACGTTGCGTCATATCCTGGCTCTTCTTTTGCCGCCCGCCCTAATGGCCATGGGAGGGTCGGCGGTTAAATATGGCCGCCTTCACCGGTCCGAATCTTTCTCCTGGAGAGAGTTTCTGGTCGGGATGGCAACGGCCGGTTTTGCCGGAATGGTTATGCACTGTCTTTGCCGCGGCCTTGGACTGAACATCTGGATCACTTCGGCTGTGGTGGCCATGTCCGG
>NZ_JAKGUG010000033.1 GCF_021568855.1 Dethiosulfovibrio russensis
CGACAGAGATTTCGTTTTCGACTACGGGACTTTCACCCTCTGCGGTCCGCTTTCCCAACACGGTTCGTCTAACGATATCTTTTGTAACTGTCGTCGCGGTCTGCAAACCACGAGTACATATTCCCACAACCCCCAACAAGCAACGATTGCAGTCTTACACTTGCCGGGTTTAGGCTTCTCCCCTTTCGCTCACCACTACTCAGGGTATCTCTCTCGATTTCTTTTCCTCCGGTTACTGAGATGTTTCACTTCGCCGGGTTCCTTCCCTTACGGGATGACCGAGGGTTGCTCGGCCGGGTTGCCCCATTCAGAGATCCACGGATCAAAGGATGCTTGCTCCTCCCCGTGGCTTTTCGCAGCTTGCCACGTCTTTCTTCGGCTTCAGGTGCCTAGGCATCCACCGTATGCCCTTATTACCTTAACCTCTCTTTGCTTTCTCTATTCCGTTGTCAAGGAACTAGCTAAAAATGGGGAAAGCAGATCCACTCTGCCTATGCTTGCTTGGTAATACAAGCTCCTTAGAAAGGAGGTGATCCAGCCGCACCTTCCGGTACGGCTACCTTGTTACGACTTCACCCTCCTTACCAGACACACCTTCGACGGATCTGTCCCC
>NZ_JAKGUG010000034.1 GCF_021568855.1 Dethiosulfovibrio russensis
AACTGTGTGGCGAAACTGACCCTCGCTCCGTCGGCGGTCCCCAGCAACTCGCCGGACACCTGAGTCGGCCTGTCGTTCCATAGACGAAACCCTATCTGTACGCTGGTCGTCCCGGTGTCTATGGCCCCGAAGTCCAACCGGCTCAGTGGATACGCATCGTCGCTCGTTCTCAACTGCATTATCGGCATATCTATTCCTCCCTTTTCTCTTCCTCTTTCCATAGCCGGGCCATCCGGTCCAGTTCATCAGGGGACTGTCTTATTACCACCGGAAAAAACCGGGCGTACCAGGTATGGAGAGCCATCCTCGTCCACCATTTACCGAACCCGAACACCTCTAGAGCCTTGTCGTAATCCCCGATGGACAGAGAGCATCTGCCATGACCGAACAGGGCCACGATCGCCCCATCCTCCCGAGCCCCCAGGCTTACCAGTTCCCAATCGGTCGCCTGCTCCAAGACATACGGAGAGGGGCTCGTCTCGCACCGGACCGACAGCCAGACCCCCGTCCAATGTCGGAGCATCACCCAGGTGGTTCCTTCCTCGTCGATCTCCAGCCTCGCATCTACCAGCGGGACGGTGGGGTCTATGGCC
>NZ_JAKGUG010000035.1 GCF_021568855.1 Dethiosulfovibrio russensis
GTCTTTCTGGGAGCGTGAGGTCTTTGGTCCTCTTTTACATGGCCCTCTTTGCACCATCTCTGGAAGGTTCTCTCAGTTATGCCGACCTCTCTACAGGCTTTAGCCTGGGTAGCTCCGCTCGATACGGCTTCTTCGATCAGTTCTACTGCTTTACGGCGATCCGAGGCACCGATCAGTCGTCCTCGTTTTCCCCCCAGATCGCCTGGACTTTTTTTCTCAGCACCAGCAGGGCAGCCGCTTCGGCCAGGGCTTTGTCCTTACGTCTGAGCTCCTGTTCCAGCTTCTTGTGATCCTTCTTTACCTGGCTTACCTCATGCATAAGCTCCCTTACCTTGAGGCTCTGGCCATCGTTTGCCTCCTCGCAGGAGTTTCGCCAGCTTATAACCTGTTCGACGAACAGGCCCTTTTCCCTGCAGTACCGGGCCAGCTCCTCCTCGTTCATGGTGTAGGTCTCGTGGACTATGAGGAACTTGTCTCTGGAGCTCCAGCTGTCCGGTCTATCTTCGTCGCAGGGAGCTGCCTTGCCGGACGCACGGAGCTCTTTTCTCCAGTTATAGAGGGTGGTCACCGTTATGCCCGTCTC
>NZ_JAKGUG010000036.1 GCF_021568855.1 Dethiosulfovibrio russensis
CTCATACAATCATTGACGATGATGACTGTGAGATCATACGAATCATTAGTGCAAGGCAAGTCACTAAAGCGGAACGCAATCAATATGAGCATGGTTAGATATACACGCAAAGAACTGAATGAAAAATTCAGTGACAAGCAAGATGCTGAAATTAAACGCTTGCTTGCAAAAGGAACTGTACCAGATGAACAATTAGATCTATCTGACATTCCTGAGATTACCGACTGGAGTCATGCTGTTCGCCATGGGCAATTTTATCGTCCAGTGAAGCAACAAACATCTGTTCGTCTAGATGCAGATGTACTTGCATGGTTAAAGGCTCAAGGCAAAGGCTATCAGACACGCATGAATAAAATTCTGCGTGAAGCAATGCTAGAAGATCTTAAGAATCATTGATGAAAATGGGAGCTATAGACTCCCATTTTTGCTTCGCATAAGAGATTTTATGTTAAATAATTAAATTTTTTCTATGTAAATCTGACAGTCTTACGAAGAGTAAGCTAGTAGAAATCTTTCGATATCTTCGATCATCCTGTGAACAT
>NZ_JAKGUG010000037.1 GCF_021568855.1 Dethiosulfovibrio russensis
ACCGTTCCCTTTACGTTGTTGAGGGCGTAGTCCGTCACCTCCTGCCCCCCTACCAGCACCTTCGAGACTCCCCGTATCAAAGGGGTGCCGGTGTCGAATACCTTTTTACTCCCGTCTCCAGTTCCAACCAGACGGTTCTCCACGGAGAAGGCTCCGCCCAGCTTGAAAAAGGCGGTCTCCCCATCGTCGGCCATGTCGTTCTGGCTATATGGATTATCGAGACCGGAGCTCCTGGTCTCGTAATATCCTCCCTGACAGACGGGATCCACGTAGGAGAACAGCACGGACTCGTTGGCCTCCGGAGGCTCCATTATGTACAGGCTCTCGCCATCGTCTCGGATCTCGAAGCCGGTCCCCTCCGGTATCTCCACACCTCCCACCAACAACTTCAATGGCGTCAAGCATCTGGACGGGAGGGGAAAGGATCTGGTAACCCCGTCTCCGGCAAATCCAGCCACCTGCTCCATGGTCACTATTACGGCGTTGGCGTCGGTGGACCCTACGGAGTAGGCATAATCGCAGGTGACCACCTTTCCGTCG
>NZ_JAKGUG010000039.1 GCF_021568855.1 Dethiosulfovibrio russensis
GTGGTCTCCAGTAACTTCCGATAACGTATCCTTCCTACCGGGGCGTGGAACAGACTCCAGTCCGCACCGGGGAAGTGGTGAACGTGGTAATTCCCCTGTCCATACGGGGCCACCAGTCTGTCGGAACAGGGCCATGAAACCCGGTTTTTCTCCCAGTGTTCACCGTCGCACTTCCATGCCATCACATCGAGGGCCTCGTCTTCGTAGTTGTCGCCGGATAGATAGATCAGACCGTCGGAAGTTACCGACATTCCCTTTCGGTTGTCCCTGTGTGTTCCGTCGTGAAAGTCGTTTGAACCGTCGCTATCGCCAAAGCCTTCCAGGTTCGGAGGGCTTCCCCGAACTCCCAGATCCGGGAAATCCCACCAGCCTATTTCCAGAGGCTCCCCCGCCCTGCCCAGCCAGGGAATGCAGAGGTCTTCCGGCTTCACGTCCTGGGAAAAACGCTCTCCCCCCTCGCCTACCGTCTCCACCGGGGAGCTACTTTCAAGGCAGACCTCCTCGTTAGCCGAATGGGACCGGACGAAGCAATGTTC
>NZ_JAKGUG010000040.1 GCF_021568855.1 Dethiosulfovibrio russensis
AGATTGGACAAAGGCCTGGGAAAAAGAGGGTCTTAGAAAAGGAATACACAGAGGTCGCAGAGAGGGAATGGAAAAGGGCATCGAAAAGGGCATCGAAAAGGGCATCGAGAAGGGCAGACAGGAAGGGTTACGTAAGGCTCTTGCTCGTACCGCAATGAGGATGATCGAAAAGGGCATGGATCTCGAAACCATCAGTGAATTGACCGGTTTGGACATCGATAAAGTAAGAGACATGAGCCAAAATCCCGATAGGTACAGAGCCGAAACGGACGGATAATTTTATGGTGAAGAAATAGGAGGCCCGATCGGGCCTCCTGTTTCTTCAGGCCCATGAACAATGCTTCGCGGGGTCCGGTTCTTGTGGCAAGACCGTTGTTGTCCTAGAATATAGCCATGGGACAGATGGATCTAGGATATAAAGAGCTTTTTTCCAACAAAGAGATGGTACGGGATCTTTTGACCGGTTTCGTTAAGGAAGAATGGATAGACGAGCTGGATTTTTCCCGTATGGACAGGGTGTCTGGAACCTATATC
>NZ_JAKGUG010000041.1 GCF_021568855.1 Dethiosulfovibrio russensis
GGGGACAGATCCGTCGAAGGTGTGTCTGGTAAGGAGGGTGAAGTCGTAACAAGGTAGCCGTACCGGAAGGTGCGGCTGGATCACCTCCTTTCTAAGGAGTACGTTCTTTTATGTTCTATCATGCGCTGTTCTCTTTCTTTTTAGTGGGCCGGTAGCTCAGGCGGCTAGAGCACTCGGCTGATAACCGAGAGGTCAGTGGTTCGAGTCCACTTCGGCCCACCAAGTTTTCGTTTTTTTTCTGTGGGGGTGTAGCTCAGTCGGGAGAGCGCCTGCTTTGCACGCAGGAGGTCGTCGGTTCGATTCCGGTCACCTCCACCAATGAAGAAGCCAAGATGGAGAGCGTTCTGCATAGATGTAGGACGTTTTTTGCTTTCCATCTGGTAGTTCCTTGACAAGTGAATAGAGAAAACAAAGAGAGGTTAAGGTAATAAGGGCATACGGTGGATGCCTAGGCACCTGAAGCCGAAGAAAGACGTGGCAAGCTGCGAAAAGCCACGGGGAGGAGCAA